>JARFRT010000321.1 GCA_029287105.1 Akkermansiaceae bacterium
GAACGTCAAAAGTGAGGCACGGCGGCAGCCGTTGCCTCCACTGCCTTGTTCGGCATCGTTGGATTCGTTGAAGGAAATATGGACTACCGCCATTTTGGATCGTCAGGAACCTTCCCTGCACGGAGTTGCTCTTTCCAGGACTTCAGTTGCTTGAGGTGCTCGCTGGCAATGCGCTTGGAATTGAGTTCGGTTCGCTCATCCGGGTTGGCCCAAAAGCGGGCGACTGAATCAAGAAAAGCGATCACGGTCTCGCTCTCGCCTTTCTCGGCCAGTTTCCGAGCCAGACTGAAATCGGGACCGAACGAGTTCAATTGCGGCGAACCCTTGCTGTCAGCCGATGCAAGCAGACGCTTTTTGGCCTCCCTGACATCACCTTTGGAGAGTGCTATTTGTCCAAGCACTTGATTAGCATTCTCGATGGCGTTGCCATAATTCCAGTCTTGCTTGTATTTCGGAGCCAAGCGCGCCAGTTCCGTAGCGAGCGCCTCAGCTTCTTTCACTTTCCCGTCCCGCAACGCATTCCTCGCGGCGGGTCCCAGGGCATAGAACCGCTCAACCTCATTGGTTGCCACACTGAGATCCCCCCCGATGAGCTTCATTCCGCGCTCTCGTTCCTCTGGTGACCCATCGCCTTCCTCTGCGCCAATCGAACGCCCGGTGCCCGTCAGGAATCCGACAAGCATAAGCACCGCAACCAAGTGGCACTTGCTCGCAAACTTGAATGTTCTTAAATAATTCATGGATGAGATTACAACTTGGTTTCAGGCTTTGGTAAAATTGATTCCCGCGACCAGAGAATCGTGTCAGTCGATCTTTGACGAACGTCAAAAGTGAGGCGCGGCGTCATCAGTTATCTCCACTGCTTTGTTCGGCACTCTTCTCCAGGAATAAGCGGTATTGGCGAATGTTATCCAGGATCTGCTTGCGCAGCGCTTCGTCAGTGATCTGCTCGGCCCAGAGTGTGGCGGCTTCGGGTTCGCTGGCTTTAGCCTGAAAGGCAAACTCGTAGATGGCTCGGTCATGCATTGGCGTTAGCTCCTGCTCAGCGAGCCACTGCCCGGCCGCGTAAAGATCACTCCTCGCATAATCGGCGAGTACCACAGCAATGGCTCCGCCCCGCATCCCTTGCGCAATGGGAAGTTCATCCAACCATTTGATTTGGAGAACTGGGTCGGAGTTCATGGCCCCGGCGATTCTGTAGAGGGTGTATCCGTCGACATGTGGCGTTCCGGCATGGGTCACGACCCACTGGCTGGCCCGGTCGGGATTCTCTCTCGCCACAATCTCGAGGGCTGCTTGCGAAGCCTTCGCCTTGTAAATGGATTGAGCGTCGCCCTTGTCCTTGTCACCGGGCTCGATCGCGTCGATCCACGTCAATAAGGCGTCCATTCCCCGCTGCTTGTGCACTGCGGTCGCGAGTTCCTTGCTGGAGCTCCTGAAGGAGCCCTGTGCCGCAAAGGAGATGGCGGCATCAAGATCACGGGCGATGAGGTCCTTTATGATGCAGCTCCCGAACACGTTTCGCGTCCATGGATCCTCCACCATGGCCAGGACACGCTCGGCCTTGTCGAAATCCTTCTTCACAAGATCGGAAAACTCCTTTTCGGACAAGCCCACAACCAGCTTGAAATATTCCTTCCGCAGCGTGGCATCATCGGCCGAATACGTTGTGCCCTGTGCACCGCGCCCCGGACCTGCCCCCTCGCCTGGATTCAGTCTCGCAGATCCACGTGGTCCGGATGCGAGGGGCGACGTAGACGCGCATCCTCCACAGGAGTGTCATTTGCGTCACCACGTGACATCTGCTTTTCCGTTACCAAGGAGCCGCCGAGGAAGGCCCCGATCGCCAACACGGCCCAAGCTAGATTGAGTGTGAGAAGTGGTTTTGCTTTCATGTTAAACTGTTAATTCCTTCGCATTTCATCGTGACTCGTATTCATTTCATCTGCCGAACGTAAAGTTCACCCGTAGCGATGTAAGCGTGGATGAAATGATTAAAGTTTCTATGCTGAAGAACAGACCTGAAATCTGGCACGGTGGCTACTAGCTTTCGGGTGCAACGGATTGTTCGGCTTGTTAGTTAGGCTTCTTTGGTGACAGGAGAAATCGGCGTGGATACGATGTCTATTAGATTACCCATGAGGAGCTGATAAAACGATTTTGAACATTCGATTTTCTCGAAAAAATAGCGTGAAGTATACTGGAAGCCCACTGCAACACTTGGATTGATAACGCCAACCGTTAGGCTCAATTTTTTCTACTGGGAGTCCCAAGTTCTTAATTACTTCTTCTTTTTTGCTGCCCAGACGCAAGGCGTGGTAATTCCCGAACCCCTCAGCGGGGTTAAACCATTTTGAAGTGGCTTTCATTTGCTCCTTCTTGTAGATCTTCGGATTGATTCCTTCTTCGATAATCACTTCTCCAACGATGCCGTCTGTATAGAAAACTGCGTGCAAAGTGGCAGTACGTTTTTCATCTACAAAATAGCGTCCTCCGGTAGTCCCCTCCAATTCTCTAATTACACCCTGTCCGAGCAAACGTTCAACTTGGGGCTCCGTTGTGATACCCAACACGATCCCTGAATAATGTAGTGGCCAGGACACCCACCCCTGTGGAAGAGCCGCTTCATCGGCCGCAATTTGGCTGCTTAGTGCGATCAAGAACAAGAAGGGGTAAAAGAAGAATGAGAATAGGTTCATTGGCATCTGATGTTTAGGGCTATAAGAATGACTGACTGACTGCTAGGAATTTGCTTTTTGGGTGAGGTGGTCGAGAGCATCATGCGAAGAGGAGATAGGGGGTTGATCGCCGCAGCGTATTGAGAATTAGGGTTTGGCGGTATCCACTTGTTTGCCTTGTCGAAGATTGGCGGAGTATTCAAATTTCGATTTGATGTCCGAGTAGGAGTCCTTGACGTCTAATTCCTGCTGCAACACAACCTTGCGGATATGGCGGGTGTTGTTGTCTAAGAATACCTGCCCGCTGCCATCTTTTTTGGTGATTTTTTGTTCGATGTCGATACCGGGTATTTCTCCGGGCCCTTGAAGAGCAACCTCTTTGATTTTGGATGCTACATCGATTTGTAATAGTGATACTCCATCCTTAACGACCGGTCCGATCAATTTGTAGTTGCGAACACTCGCGAATCCCTTCCCAAAGCGGCTGACTTGTTCCTTGTTCCAAGTTTGCCCATTTGGAACGGGATCATCTGGAAACGCGACAAGCCAAGCTGTAAGGAGATCCCTCACCCCATCGTGCTTGAAGATGCCTCCAAAGAATCCGGCTAGTTCGCCGCTGTTTTTCCATATCTCAGTCAATTCCTTCGAAGCCGAAAATCCAGTCAAGCCTCCTCTTCGGTCAATGCTAACATTACCGACGGGGCCTACATATTCTTTGAGAACAAGCGCGACTACCTTTCCCGGATTCTGCTTGGGAATGCTTTTTACGTTCGAGTCAAATGTAAGATCCGGGATCGCCGCTGCAGCACCTTTCCCAGCTGCCGAAAAGCGCACCCTTTCGATGCCAACGCTGAATTCGACAGAGCCATCGGCTAATACCTTTTCCACCTTCCATTTTGTATCCAGTTTCAGCTTCATGCTGAGTTCGAAGAAATCATCATCTCCACCCCCCATCTTGGTGAAGGAATTGTCCTCGATTTCGTAGTTGAGTGTCTTGCCGACCTCCCATTTTGGAATCAAGGTCGTCTGTGCTTCAGTAGAAGACAGCATCACTAAAGTCGCAATGACGATAGATAGTGTTTGATTCACGATTATTTTGGATGACGAACGTCCGAGCGCATTCAACCCAGACCTGAGGGCGATATCGCTTATCATGTTTTTACTATTGGTCATGGCTGGCTGCTAGGAATTTGACTGCTAGGAATTTGCTTTTTGCGTGAGGTGGTCGAGAGCATCGTGCAGGGAGGAGAAAGGGGGTTGTTCGATTGCGACCTCAACCTCCTCCACTTGCTTCGTTCAACCCTCGTCTATGCCGCCTAGGATCCGCTGCAACTGCACACGGCTGCTAAGCGCCTCTCCGTCGCTGAAATGCACAAGTGCCGCACTCTGGAACTGAATTGCCCGATCTACCATCCATCTAGCGTCAACCTTTTTTCATGGATTTCATCTTACCTTTCCTCTTTCGATCAGCACTCCATACACGATAGCGCACTTCAGCGTCTTCCGGGACATATACCACCACAGGTTGTCTACTGTTATATGGAACCAAGTATGGCCCCAAGTATCGCACCGAGGTCATTTGGATAAACCGTTCGACTTCTCGCGCGTTAAAAACTCCGATAGCCGTCGACATCCCACCTAGCTTGGTCACCTCATACCGAGTGAATGCCGAGCCCGGGATCGGCAAAGCCTCGATCTCCCCAAGCAAAAGGTGTTTGTTCACCGTATCAACGCGAATGGTTTTGCCGATGATCAGTTCCACTTCGAATGCGGATTCATCCATCCGCTCCGGTAGATGCAGGATGTAGCGAACCATTCCTTCTTCGGCATGCGGGAATGACTTCATGTAGGGCGACTGTACGTCGACGCTTGCGCATCCCGAAAGGGCAAGAACGCTTATCAGCAAAAGGAAATGTTTCATGGGTTTGGTTTGCTCAGGATGAACCATTCTTCCGGCGAACGTCAAAGCTGACACGCGCCTGACCTGGCGGCGAGCCCCGATTGCATGTTGGATTGTCGAACTGGGTTCACGGTTTTCTGCTACAGCGGGTCAGGCGTCGTCGTCCAGCGTCTTGTTCGCCTGTTTGACGGCTGTCGAGATGACGAGGACGGCACCACAGAGCAATCCTCACGCGCAGAATTTCCGACATGAAAGTCATCCCTACTACTCTGGGACGCGCCGCACGGTCTGCTTCTCACCACGATCGGGAATCTCTTTGATGGTGGCTGAGCCATCCACGTGAAAGATCCATATCTGACTGGCTCGACCAGCGCGAAACTGAAGTCTCGCAAAAAATACTCCATTTCCTAATAGCTTGAGCGAACCGACGAGTTCTTTAAATGTCTCCGCCTGACTTTCCACCAACTTGATTTTGTTACCCTCAATTAAGAATTTCACCTTCGCTGGAGCCCCCCGGCCCTCGTATTGAAGTGAAGCCTCGTACATGCCGGGAGGAACTTCCCGCAAGGATAGAATATCCAACTCTCCCTCTTTAGGTTGCTCTCTAGGTTGCTGTGCTACTAGGGAACCCGTGTAGCATAAGCCCGAAGCGAATATTGCAATAGTTAATAGGTTCTTCATGGTATGTTTCTATTTCGTTTTGCCTTTTGGGCGAACGTCTTAGGACACCAACCCCATACCGAGGGCGAACTTTGACGAAGGGTTTAATGGTTGTGGTTGCGGGAAAACTCGACTGCGCGGCGGGTATGGGGTTGGGTGCTCTGCCTTGTTCGCTAATTATTCTACAATAGTTGCGGATGTAATTGTAGATTCTGACTTCTCAGTTTGGCTATGGATGAATCCCATATTAACCCCTTTAAATTCGCGACTTTCACCCGCTTTAATAACCTCGTAAAATGTCCTAGTGTTACTATCAATTTTTGTTCCGCTAGGGGCGTAATGAACACATTCAATTTCAATATCTTTAACATCAGCGGCACCGTTGTTTTTGATTGTGAAGTCTGCTTCCATCACAGATCCAAAACCTTCTTTGTTCCATTTGAAGTCAACTATCTCAAGATCCTTGATAGCTTCCTTCTTCTTCGCCTTTGCTTCCTCTATTGATTCAGAAACCGCCTCAATACCCGCTCCAATAGCTCCTATTCCTAAAGCTCCTGCGAGCAAGCATCCACCAACACACAGAATACCTACCCCTAATAGAATTAACACGGCTATCCAGCAACCCTTCATACTTCCTTTTTGGACTACTACTTGCGTTTGTGGAGCTGGGGGCTGAGGATTTGTATTGTTAGACATGATGCTGTTGTGGTGTATTTTGAATTTGGGTCAAGAAATAAATTTTGGACTTTTTTGCGAACGTTTGAGCGCTGGCACCCGCTACCGAGAGCGCCAGACCGCCGCAGGGTAAAGG
>JARFRT010000384.1 GCA_029287105.1 Akkermansiaceae bacterium
TCACAACACCGTCATGCAGCTCGACATTCTTCACGAGGCCAAACGAGACAATATCACGTGAAAAACCAGGGTAGGGGACTTGTTTTAAATGTTCGGTGATGCGCTCGGGTGTCATTGTGTCGGGAAGTCGGGAAGTCGGGAAGTCGGGGAGTCTTAGCTGTGGAGGAGACGGCCGCAGTTTTCGCACTGGGTGACCTCTTTTTCTGACTTTATTTTGATCATGGTGGCGGGAACCAGCTTCGTGTGACAGCCGTGGCACTGGCTGCCGGCGGCGGAGACGATGGCATCGCCACCCTTGGAGTTCATCAGTCGGTTATAGAGAGAGAGCAGGTCTTCATCAATTCCCGAGGCGAGCGAGTCGCGCTCGGATTTGACTTCGTCGTATTGCTTTTGGCACGCGCCGGCCTGTTGGTCGAGCTGGGCGATTTCTTCATCGACCATACGCTGGGTGATCGCAAGTGCGGCCTCGGCTTTTTGGTGGGCTGCGCGCAGAGCGTCGCCCTTTTCCATGAGTTCGAGTTCGGTGGTTTCAAGCTGATCGACCTCCTCGTTGTAGCGGACGATCTCATTTCCCAGGGCGGTGAACTCCTCGTTTTTCTTGGTTTCGTACTGCTGCACTTTAAGCCGGTCCAGCGTGTTTTTCCGGGTTCCGATGTCGAGTTCGACATTTTTGATGGCGACCTCGTTCTCCTGCACGGCCTTTTTGGCGTTGGCCACGGCGGCGAGGTCATTGGCGAGGCGTTCCTTGGCGCGATCCTTGTCTTCAGGGATGCGTCTCATGTCTTCCTCCAACCTGAGGATGCGTTGGTCACGATCCTGGAGGACCAGAAGGGATTCAATTTCAGCAAGCATGGGATGCTTCTACCTGAGCCTTGCCTCGGGAGCAAGCGCAGGTGGATGCATATTGGCTTTTTTTACAGGAAGGTAAAAGAGGGTGGAACCTCTGCTGCGTCGAGGTAGATTGTTTTTTTTATGGGTAGCCAAAATAAAGGTGAACGGATAGACTCCCCGCATACTCAAAGAGAGATGACGTCCTGCTTGCAAGAGCAGGACGATTATCGCGATTGAACGACTCCAGAACACCCCAGAACGACTATTTGAAACGATGAGGATACAGTGCCCCGAATGCAGCCAAAGATTTGATGTGACCGAAGATTTACTGGGCAAAACCGTCGAGTGTGGCTCCTGTGACGGAAGGTTCAAGGTAACGATGGATGAAGTGCTTACTGAAAAGGAGAAATTCTACCCCGGTGAGAAAAGGGAGACTCATCTCGAGCGGTTCGGCAGGAATGCCGTGGAGGCGGCGTCGCCCGTGGCATTTCAGCAGGCGCATTACCAGGCGGATATCAATGCGGCCCGCGTCGGCCCCCAGCGCCCACGCCGGACGGTATCCACCATCGCAGGGGTGTCGCTGATGGTGCTGGTCATCGTTGTTTTTCTGCTGGCGGGGGGCAGGGAGGGGGCAATGCGCGACATGGAAACGACCAATCGCTTCATCCTGGTCGCTTTTACCGCCTTGGTGGGCGGCACGCTCGTGATCTACGGCAAGGCGAACAATCGCGGACTCGGCGTGCTGCTGGCCTTGGTTTTCGGCGTGATCCTGCTGGCGTTGCCCGTGATGTTTCCGGGCAACCCGACCAGTGCCTCGGCCGAACCGATCATCATCGCCGGCACTTCCCCCGATGCCAGCGGAAGCAACGGCAATACCGTCGCCGACCCCGATAGAGAGCAGGCAAATTACCTGTTTGAAATCGGTTATGACCCGGTGAGTGATGCCTTGGAAGTCTACCCGGAAAACGAGGTGGTCGGGATTTACCTCAGGAATGCCGCCGAAACCGTCAGGGCGAAAATCGGCTCATACCTCTATGAGGCGACCGACAAGGTGAGCCGAGAAATTATTTATAAACGCGGGGAGTCAGGCAATCACGGGTTAGTGCTGCTGGTGCAACAAAAGAAGAGTATCGATGAAATAGCCGCCCTGTGCTCGAAATTTGGGCGAATCGAGAAAATCGATAAAAAACTGCGCATAATCGATGTGGTGGTCGAGAGCTCCAAGCTGATCAAGCTCGACCCCTATAAGGCGCTGGACCGGGATAGCCTCGACTATCAGCTTCAGAATTTGAAGGCGCTCCAAAGTATCGATCCGGAGGAGAGGATGAATGCGGTGAAGCGCCTGGGCGACTCGGAACCGAAGGCGCGGAGGTATGACATTGTCGAGGCCCTGATCGAAATGCTGCCGGTAAGCAAAACCGAGCTGCAACTCGAGATCATCAAAACACTTCAAAAATGGTCGAAGCCGGGTGAGGGTGCCGAACCGGTGGTGCTCGAGGCCGTGAAGCAAATCCACAAGGAGGGGAAGGTCGACAAAACGGCGATGAAGTTTCTCATTGAGCGTGGCGTGGAAGGTTGTGAGGTGATCCTCATCCAACTCTGGGAAAAAGACCCTGTGGCATGGTCCGATATGCTCATGCGCTTAGGCGAGGGTGCCCAGGTCCTGCTTTTACCCAAGATCAAGGAAATGGATGCCGCTCATTTGGCGGCCGCCTCCACGATCCTCGGCAAGACCGCCACGGCGGCCTGTATTCCTCACCTGGAGGAGGAGATGGCGTCGAAAGACGAGCACGGGAAAAAATCGCTGCAAGCCGCCATTGACGAAATCAAAAAGCGCCAATAGTGTGCACGCCGTCTTCAGAAAATCTGAAGTCACTCCATCCATGCCGCCATGGCGGAATTGGTAGACGCGACGGATTTAAAATCCGTTGAATGGTAACATTCGTGCCGGTTCGATTCCGGCTGGCGGTATCTTGGAAACAAGTGCTCATAAGGGCTGTGGCGGTTTTCGCCACAGCCCT
>JARFRT010000603.1 GCA_029287105.1 Akkermansiaceae bacterium
CTTCATGGTTCTGCTGGGCCACTCCGGCAGCGGAAAATCCACCCTACTCAACATCATGGGAGGACTGGACACCCCGACCCAGGGCACCGTCCATTACTGCGGCAACGATATCACCCACTTCGACGAACACGAGCTCACCTACTACCGGCGCGAGCACATCGGGTTTGATTTACAATTCTACAACCTCATCGCCAGCCTCACCGCACGCGAGAATGTCGAGCTGGTCACCGATGTCGTGGCCGACCCCATGGAGGCAGCCGACGCCCTCGATCTGGTAGGGTTGAGCCATCGCCTCTACCATTTCCCCGCCCAGATGTCCGGCGGCGACCAACAACGCATCGCCATTGCACGGGCCATCGCCAAAAAACCCGATGTCCTGCTCTGCGACGAACCCACCGGAGCACTCGATGTGAAAACAGGCGTCACCGTGCTGGACGCCATCGACAACGTCAACCGCACCCTGGGAACTACCACGGCAATCATCACCCACAATGCCGTTATCGCCGAGATGGCACACCGTGTCATCTCCCTTGCGGATGGTCGCATTGTCAAGGACTCGATCAATGAAAACAGGGTAAGTGCCTCCGAGCTGCACTGGTAACCCCACCCCAACCCTCCCCCCGATGAAGGCACTCAACAGAAAACTCCTCCGGGATCTCGCCGAAATGAAAGGGCAGTCGCTCGCCATCGGATCGGTCATTGCCTGCGGCATCGCCGTCTTTGTCATGGCATCAACCACCCTGCGCTCGCTCTCCCTCGCCAAGGACAACTACTACGACACCAACCGCTTTGCCGAGATTTTCGCCTCCATGGTCCGGGCCCCGTCAGCCGTGGCCACCCGCTTGGCACAAATCGACGGCGTGGCCGCCGTCGACCACCGCGTGGTCGAGCCGATGACTCTGGACATGCCCGGCATTGCAGAACCCGCAAGCGGCCGGGCGGTGTCGTTGCCCGTGCAGGAAAATACCGGCCTGAACCGGATTTACCTCCGCTCCGGACGATGGCCCGACCCCGGACGCAATGCCGAGGTCATCGTCAGCGAACCCTTTGCCGACGCCCACCACATTGCACTCGGACAGCAACTTGATACCACCCTGCACGGCCACCAGCAATACCTGACCGTGGTCGGGGTCGCCCTGTCGCCCGAATACCTGATCCAGGTGTCACCCGGCAGCTTTTTCCCCGACGACAAACGCTTTGGCATCTTCTGGATGACACGCCGCCAACTCGAGGCCGCCGCCGACATGAAGGGCTCGTTCAACGACCTCACCCTGACGCTCTCCCAAGGCGCCAACGAACAGGAAGTCATCCGCAAAGTCGACCGCTTACTCAAACCCTACGGTGGCGCAGGCGCCTTCTCGCGCCACAACCATCAGTCGGCACGCTTCATCGAGGATGAACTCAAGGCGTTAAAAACAATGAGCCTGATCCCACCGCTGATCTTCCTCGGCGTGGCGGCATTCCTTCTCAACATCTCACTGCGCCGCATCCTCGCCATGCAACGCGAACAGGTGGCCGCACTCAAAGCATTCGGCTACACCGCACTCGAAATCGGCTGGCACTACGCCAAACTAACAGCCACTATCGTGCTGTTCGGCTCGGTCGTCGGATGCTTCTCCGGCACATGGATGGCCAGCGGCATGATCTCCATGTACCAACTGGTTTACCGGTTTCCCGTAACCGAGCTCTCACCGGGCCCCGGCATCTACCTGACGGCCGTCGCCATGGCCGTCGGCTCCAGCGCCCTCGGCGTCTTCGGCGGCGTCCGCGCCACCGTCAAACTGCCCCCCGCCGAGGCCATGCACCCCGCCCCGCCCGCCAGCTATAAACCATCGATCGTTGAGCGTATCGGACTTCGGCGCATGCTGTCACAACCGACCCGGATGATGGTTCGGGAAATGAGCCGCCACCCGGTCATATCCGTGCTCTCGTCACTGGGCATCGCCTTTTCATGCGCCATCCTCATCGTGGGAAACTTTGGCAAGGACTCGATCGATTACCTGATCGATTTCCAGTATGGCACCGCCGAGCGTGACGATGCCCGTGTCCAGTTTGTGGAAACCATGCCGATGCGCGCGATCAATGAGCTTGAACACATCGACGGTGTGATGCGGGCCGAACCGTTCCGCCACGTGGCCGCCCAACTGCGCAACGGGCAACGCTCCAAACAACTCGGCATCACCGGCATTGCCGAGCATCAGGAGCTGTTCCGCTTACTCGATAAAGACGAACAAACCATCCCCGTGCAAGGGGGCGGCGTGGTTATCTCCACCGTCCTCGCCGAAATTCTCGACCTCAAGGTGGGCGACCGGGTGCAGGTCGAGGTTCTCGAGGGAGAACGCCCGGTCCGCCATGTCAGGGTCTCCGGGCTGGTGGCGGATTTCGCAGGCACCGCCGCCTACATGAACCTGACCGCACTCAACCGCTTGCTGCGCGAGGGACAATCCATTTCAGGCGCTTATCTGCAACTCGATGAAAACCGCGAAAGCGAGGTGTTCACCCAACTCAAAAACCGACCCGGCGTTGCCGGTGTGTCCCTCAAAAAAGTCACCATCAACAGCTTCATGGACACCTTCGCCGAGAACCTGCTGCGGATGCGCTTGTTCAATATCCTGTTCGCCACCGTCATCGCCGTAGGCGTCGTTTACAGCAGTGCCCGCATTGCCTATTCAGAACGTAGCCGCGATCTCGCCACCCTCCGGGTGATCGGCCTCACCAAGATTGAGGTCTCGGCCATCCTGCTCGGCGAACTGGCCACCCTTACCCTCCTTGCCATCCCCGTGGGACTATTCATCGGATACGGCCTGTGCCAGCTGATGGCCGCCGCCATGGAAACCGAACTCTACCGGATTCCCTTTGTGATCCACCCGGCAACGTACGGATTTGCCGCCATCGTCATCCTC
>JARFRT010000048.1 GCA_029287105.1 Akkermansiaceae bacterium
ATGCGCAAGGATTTTCGATTGGAACAAATCCCGAAGCGTCTGTTCTTCTACGCCGAATCCGATGGCATCCAAAAGCTAACCATCTATTTCAACGGCACAGAGGTCTTTAACGGCGTGGCGGAAAAAAGCGGTCGCTATTACGTTGTCCCTCTAGCGAACAATGATCTGGCCGGGCTGACCACCGGCAAGAACACCATCGGGGTCGTCGCGGAATCCATCAATCAAAACTTCATCGATTGCAGCCTGTATGAAGCTCCCATGGTCGACTTGAACATGGAAAGTCTGGTCCTGGCCTATCCCGACGTGGTCCGACCGCATACCAACGAGGCCTTTGTGAGCCGAATGTCAGCCTTGCTGCGCAAGAAGCGTGAGCTGAGTAAGCCGCTGCGTGGAGACCCGTATCTGGGCGCGAAGGAAAGCGAGGAGGTGAAGCCGTCGTTCGTGCACTTGCGCGGTAGCGTCCACGGCAAAGGAAAAGGTGTGGTCCCCGCTTTTCCGTTAGCGATGAACCCTGACAAGGAAGCCAGGGTGGCAAAACTGCCAAAGGGGTTCTACGAAAAAAACCAATCCCACGGTCGACGACTGGTGCTCGCCCGATGGATGACCCAGCAACAAAATCCGCTGACAGCCCGTGTCATGGTCAACCGGCTCTGGCAGCATTGTTTTGGCGTCGGATTGGTCCCGAGCTCGAATGACTTTGGCAAATTCGGCGAGGGTGTGCGCAATCAGGCATTGCTCGACTGGTTGGCGGTCGAGTTCATCGAATCCGGCTGGGATATCAAACACATGTTGCGCCTGATGCTGACCAGCTCGACCTACCGCTTGTCCTCCTTCCCGAACGCGGCCGCAGCGCGTAAAGATCCGGTCAATCAACTGCAATGGAGACACAATGCGCGGCGCCTCACGGCCGAGGAAATCCGCGACACCCACCTCGCGATTACGAAAGAACTCAACCTCCAGGTCGGCGGTGAATCCGTCAGGCCGAAAATGCCCGAGGCCGTGCTCGCCACCTCCTCGCGTCCCGGGGCCGCCTGGCCGGAAACCAAGGGTCCGGCTGCCAACCGCCGCACGATCTACGTGCATGTCAAACGCTCGATCCAATTGCCGATGCTCAGCGCCTTTGACGCACCTCAGCGCGACATGACCTGCGCACGCCGCTATGCCACCACCGTGCCCACCCAGGCCCTGACCATGCTTAACAGCGAGGCAATCAACCAGACCGCTGAAAAATTCGCCGAACGGGTGCGTAAGGAGACGACCACCCCGGCCGAACAAATCGATCGGGCCTTCAAATTCGCCATCGGGCGGGCCGCCAGCGAGGATGAGCGCAAGGAGCTGCTCAAGCTCAGCGATGAACTGAAGAAAACTTACAAGCTCGACAGTAATCAGGTCTTGAATAGAATCTGTCTGATTGTGTTGAATCTCAATGAAAGCATATACTTGGATTAGACCCGCGAGCTAACCAACAAAAAACCGACAACGATCATGGACATACATCACCCGGTAAAAGGATTTTGCGGCAGGACGAACCGCCGTGAGTTTATCCGCGATGTTGGCGGAGGCTTTGCCAAACTCGCGCTCACCGGCATGCTCGCCAAGGAAGGTTTTTTCCAATCAATCCATGCTGCGCCCGCATCCACCGGTGCGTCGCTCAACCCGCTGGCACCCAAACTGCCGCCTGTCGCCGCCAAAGCAAAGAGCGTGATTTTCCTCTTCATGTATGGAGGCCCAAGCCACATCGATACCTTTGACTACAAACCCAAGATGTATGGCATGGACGGCAAGACGGTGGATGTCAAAACCTTCGGCCGCGGCGGACACAAGAAAGGTGGCCGGATCGTCGAGCCCAAATGGAAATTCAAACAGTATGGCGAATCCGGCAAGTGGGTTTCCGACCTCTTCCCCCACGTGGCCACCTGTGTCGACGACATCTCATTCATCCACTCGATGCAGGCCGACTCTCCGATTCACGGCTCCGCGATGCTGATGATGAACTCGGGCTCGCTGATCAGCGGAAAGCCGTCGCTCGGCAGCTGGGTCAACTATGGCCTCGGCTCGGTAAACCAGAATCTGCCCGGTTATGTCGTCATGCTCGACAAAACAGGCGGCCCCATCTCCGGGGCGAAAAACTGGACGTCCGGCTACATGCCCGCCGGCTATCAAGGTACCGTTTTTCGCTCGAAGGGTGAACCCATCCTCGACCTGAAACGCTACCAAAACATGGGCGCGGCCGAGCAATATCGGATCATCCAGTCACTCAACCACCTCAACCAAGGCCACCTCAAGGAACGCTTCGACAACACCAACCTGAAGGCCCGTATCGCCAGCTATGAACTGGCGTACCAAATGCAAAGCGCCGCACCGGAAGCCATCGACCTCGATAAGGAATCCCAGGAAACCAAAGAGCTCTACGGGCTCGACAGACCACGCACCGAGGACTTCGGCAAAAAGTGCCTGCTCGCCCGCCGCCTCGTCGAACGTGGCGTCCGCTTTATCCAACTTTACTCAGGCGGCGCCCACAACGATCAAAACTGGGACGCCCACGGCGACCTCGAAAAAAACCACAACTTCCACGCCGGCAATACCGATAAGCCGATCGCAGGTCTGCTCAAAGACCTCAAGCGACGCGGCATGCTCGACGAAACACTCGTCGTCTGGGGCGGTGAGTTCGGACGCCAGCCGACCGCCGAATACGCTAAGGGAACCGGCCGCGACCACAACGCGTATGGCTTCACCATGTGGATGGCCGGCGGCGGCATCAAACCCGGTATCAGCGTCGGCCAGACCGATGAGTTAGGATCGGTTGCCGTCGAGCGCCGACTCGAGGTTAAAGACCTACACGCCACCATTCTCCATCAGCTCGGGATCAATGCCAACGAGCTGTCCTTTTTCCACGGTGGCTTGGATGAAAAACTCGTTGGCGTCGAGGATGTCCAACCGATCCGCGAGCTTATATCCTAACAGCTGATTCCCGCCATGCGCCGACCTAGTTTGAAACCCTGTTTTCTCATCCTTGCCGCCACGGCACTCGTTTCCGACCTCCAGGCCGCCGGCCACAAAGTCCTGATGATCACCAAGGGCGGGCTCTCCGTGGTCGAAGCCGATGGTAAAGTCAGTTGGCACACTCAATGGAACGGAGCGCACGACCTGCACGTTGACCAGGAAGGGTTCTTCTACGCCCAGCGCAAAAATACCCGCGAAATTTGCAAAATCGATCCGAAGACGAAACAAGTTGTCTGGTCCTACGACGCGTCGATGAGCAATGGCAATCAAGGGAAAAGAATCGAAGCGCACGCTTTCCAACCACTCGGCGACGGCAAAATGATGGTCGCAGAGAGCGGTAGCGGCCGCATTATAGAAATCGATAAAGACGGGAAGCTTCTGCACGCAATCAAACTCAAGCGTGACCGCCCGAATGCCCACTCCGACACCCGATTAGTGAGAAAACTAAAAAATGGCAATTACCTCGTTGCCCACGAAATAGACGGCTGCGTGCGTGAATATGAGGGACAGAGCGGTAAGGTGGTTTGGGAATACAAAATCCCGCTGGACACCAATCGAAAGCTCGCCGGTGGCCACGGGTTAACGGCATACGGCAGCAAAGTATTTGCCGCTATCCGGCTCGAAAATGGCACCACTCTCATCGGAGCAGGTAATAATCACACCGTCCTCGAGGTGAACGCAAAGAAGGAAATCGTCTGGAAACTCGATCAATACGAACTGGCCAATATCGCCCTCGGCTGGGTCACGACCGTCGCCGTGTTAAAAAATGGCAACTATCTGATTGGCAATTGCCACGCAGGCCCCGACAACCCTCAACTCATCGAGGTGAACCCCAAAACAAAAAAAGTCGTTTGGACCTTGGATGATTACGGCGTGATCGGAAACAACTCATCGAATTTCGTTCTGCTCGACTAAGTTAGATCATCCCCGTAAGTAACCATCGCCTATCGTTTTTGCTGGCAGCAAAATGAACAACCTCTAGTATTCGGGCATGAAAACACAGCTTTTAAGATCGGGCGTCAATTGTGCGTTAAGTTATTTTGCGCTGTGCCTTATGGCGCCGTTCTCCCATGCACAACCAACCAAACCCAACATTATCGTCATCATGTCCGACGACATGGGCTACTCGGACATCGGATGTTACGGTGGCGAAGTTTCCACCCCGAATCTGGACCGTCTGGCATCGAGCGGACTACGCTATACCCAGTTTTACAACACCGGCCGGTGTTGTCCGACCCGGGCCTCGCTGCTGACCGGCCTCTACGCTCACCAGGCGGGGGTTGGCCAGATGACCAGCGACGGTGGTCAGCCCGGGTACCGGGGCGATCTTAGTCGTAATGCCGTCACCATGGCGGAGGCTTTGAAGCCTGCCGGTTACAGCACCTACATGTCGGGCAAGTGGCACGTGACCAAACAACTGAAGCCCGACGGCGATAAATCCAACTGGCCGCGGCAACGCGGGTTCGACAAGTTCTACGGCACCATCATCGGCGCCGGAAGTTTGTTCGATCCGTGGACGTTGACCCGCGGCAACAAGGCGATCACTCCGGACAACGACAAAGAATACCAACCGAAACAGTATTACTACACCGATGCCATCAGTGACAATGCGGTGAAGTTTATCAACGAACACAAAACCTACGGGAAGAAAAACCCGTTTTTCATGTATGTCGCCTACACCGCTGCCCACTGGCCGATGCATGCGTTGAAAAAGGACATCGCGAAGTATAAAGGGAAATACGACGCCGGCTACGAGGTGATCCGTGAGGCCCGCTATGAGAAGATGAAAAAGCTCGGGTTGATCAAAGGCTGGAAACTCAGCCCCGCTCCCCAGCTCTGGAAAGATTTCCCCGATGATCAAAAAGCCTGGGAGCTCCGCTGCATGGAAGTCTATGCTGCCATGATCGATAACATGGATCAGGGCATCGGCCGCATCGTGCAATCCCTTAAAGACAACGGTCAGTTCGACAACACCCTGCTCCTCTTTTTCCAAGACAACGGGGGATGCTCAGAGAGCAGGGGACGCCAACCCACCAAAAACCCCGCGAAAGGCGTTGTGCCGATGGGTAAGGACGAACTGCAAACCGAGATGGTCCCCAAACGTAGTCGCGCCGGCCACCCTGTCCTCACCGGAAACAAAGTCATGCCCGGCCCGTCGGAAACCTACATCGCCTACGGCAAAAACTGGGCCAATGTTTCCAACACACCCTTCCGCGAATACAAATCACGAAACCACGAAGGTGGCATCTCCACACCATTGATCGCCCACTGGCCGAAGGGGATTGCTGCAAAGAACGAGCTGCGGCACCGGTCCGGACACCTCATCGACATCATGGCGACCTGCGTCGAGCTTTCCGGCGCGACTTACCCGGAGAAATACAACGGGCACAACATCCAACCGATGGAAGGACAAAGCCTCGCGGCAAGTTTTGACAAGGATGAAGACCCGGACCGCATGCTGCTCTTCGAACACTACGGCAAAGCCGCCATCCGCCAGGGGAAATGGAAACTGGTCAGACTGGGATATAAGAAGCCATGGGAACTCTATGACTTGGAAAAGGATAGAAGCGAACTCAACAACCTGGCAAAATCCCAGCCCGAAAAAGCCAAAGCCCTCGAAGCTATCTGGGAAAAAAATGCCCACCGCACGATGATCTACCCGAAACCGACGGGTAGGAAAAAGAAGAAGTAGCGTTCTTCGGCTGGTATTCACGTTAAATCAACCCAAAGGCATTAAACTCCAAGTTTTAAACTCCAAATACCAAAGGGGAGTAAGAAAATTGGAAATCCAAGGCGGACAGGCTTCGCCTGGAAATACTTCCGTGGTTTCCGTGGTTCCAAAATAAAATAGCAACCCAAAGGCATTAAACTTCAAGTTTCAAACTCCAAATACCAAGTAAGAAAGACAGGCTTCGCCTGCAAAACTTTAGCGTATTTCGCGGTCAAAAACTGAAATAGCAACCCAAGCAAAACAATGAAAACCATCACCATCCTGGCCCTCGCCGTCATCGCGCCTGCCTGCCTTGTCCAGGCGGTCACCCCTGCCGCCACCCAACGCATATTATGGGCGGATAAGCCGGTGACCATGGCCGCCGACGCCAATCCACGTCAACTCATGCGGACTTGGGAGCAGTCTGTTTACCCGATCGGTAACGGCCGCCTCGGCGGCACCATCTTTGGGGAACCGCACAGGGACAGGATCCAGTTTAATGAAGACTCGCTCTGGGTCGGCAACGAGGACTGCACCGGCGGCTACCAGCCGTTTGGCGACCTTTATATCGAAACGACCCACAAGCAGTTTGCCAATTACCGGCGCGAACTCGATATCAGCCGCGCCGTCCACACCGTCAGCTACACATCCGGCGGCGTGAATTATCAACGTGAATACTTCTCAAGCAACCCGGCGCAGGTGATGGTGATCAGGTTGACCGCCGACAAAAAATCCGCTCTCAGCGGTGCCGTTTCCATGGGGAATGACCACAAGGTCCCGATCACTGCAGACAACGCGACACTGGTCATGACAGGTGATACCAGCAAATTCTGGTGGTGGCAGGTGCACATGCAACAACCGAAACGGCTGCTCGGCAGCAGGGAGTATGCGTCGGATAAAAACATCGACCTCGATATCGAGGCGCAGGTGCGCGTGCTGCACGAAGGAGGCTCAGTGAAAACGACCGGCCAGTCCGTGGTGTTCGACCAATGCGACAGCGTCACCATCCTACTCGCCGCCGATACCAATTACCTCAACCAGCGCGATCAAGGGTGGACCGGCCCGCACCCCCACCAGCGCGTCAGCTCCCAGATCACCGCCGCCGGAAAACGTCCGTATTCCGAACTGCTCAAGGAGCACATCACCGACTACCAAAGTCTCTACAACCGCTTGTCACTGACCTTGGGTGACACCCCCGCCGCCGTCACCGCCCTACCCACCTCGGAACGTGTCAAGGCCTACGCAGCCCAGGTGAAAAAAAACGATGGCACAGTCAATGACCACGACCTTGAGTCGCTGCTCTATCAATACGGCCGCTACCTGATGATCGCCTGCTCGCGCCCAGGCAACGGTGCGCTTCCCGCCAACCTGCAAGGGCTCTGGCTCATCAACAAACGCCCGGCATGGCGCTGCGACTACCACACCGATATCAACCTGCAGATGAACTACTGGTTCACCGGCCCGTCCAACCTCGCCGAGTGCTTTGTCCCGGTCGCCGAATGGATCGATTCCATCCGCGAGGTGCGCAAGGAGGAAACCCGCAAAGTCCTCAAGGTGAAACGCGGCTGGCTGATGCGCTCGGAAAATGGCGCCTTCGGCGGCTCCACCTGGCACTTCCAGAAAGGCGACTCGGCATGGCTGTGCCAGAACCTCTGGGATCACTTCGCATTTACCCAGGACATGGCCTACCTCAAGCAATACGCTTACCCGATCATGAAGGAAATCAGCGAGTTCTGGGTTGACCACCTCAAGCAGCTTCCCGACGGCACCCTGGTCGCACCCGACGGCCGCTCGCCCGAACACGGTCCCGAAAAAGCCGATGGCGTCACCTACGACCAACAACTCTGCTGGGACCTGTTCACCAACATGATCGAGGCCAGCCAGATCCTCGGCGTCGACGCCGATTACCGGAAACAACTCATCGCCAAACGGGAAAAACTCATGGGGCCGAAAATCGGGAAATGGGGGCAACTCCAGGAATGGATGGAGGACATCGACGACCCGAAAGATAACCACCGCCACAACAACCACCTCGTCGGCGTCTACCCCGGTCGACAAATCCATCCGACCACCACCCCGAAATTTGCCGACGCCGCCAAGGTCAGCGTGATCGCCCGGGGCAACGGCCGGACCGGCTGGAGCAAGGCATGGAAGATCAGCATCTTCGGTCGTCTGCTCGATTCCGAACGCGCCTACGCCATGCTCTCCGACCTCATGGCCAGCAAGCTCTACGGCAACCTCTGGACCACTCACCCGCCGTTCCAGATCGACTGCAACTTCGGCTTCCCCGCCGGCGTCAACGAAATGCTCGTGCAGTCGCATATGGGCTACATCCACCTCCTGCCCGCCCTGCCCCAAGCCTGGGCCAACGGCCGGATCAATGGCATCCGCGTCCGCGGCGGCTATGAGCTGGATATGACATGGAAAAATGGGAAGCTGGCAAGTGCCACCCTGCACGGCATCTCGAACCCACCCGGGAAATGCGAGATCCGCTACGGCAAGACCAGCCAAACCATCAACCTGCCCCAAGGCAAATCCCACACCCTGAAAGCCAGCGATTTCAAGGAATAGTCAGTCCCCCGTGGCCGTGGCTTCCAGCCGCGTAGCCCATTTGGAATACTTTGTTTTCAACCGCGAAAGAAGACGAAATGCGCGAGAGTTTTGCAGGCGATGCCTGTCTTTCTTACTTGGTTTTTGGAGTTTGAAACTTGGAGTTTAAAGCCTTTTAGGCGCTTCGCCAACCATAGGTCCTCTAGGTCTTATAAGTCCTATTGAATTAGCCTGCCTGAAATAGTGCAGAACATCTTGATTATCAATTTGACGCCGGTCACTACGCAGGGACGGTGCGGCCAAATTTTTAACGGATAGCGGTGGATTCCCCGGTAGGGTGAGGTTCGTGATCCCGATACCGGGTCAATAATGTAAGAAAGGATCGATCAAGCCGGTATCAAACACCCGAAAGAGACCGGAAAGCCATGCCCTTTCAAAACCAACTCAAATGCATCTCATGAATAGACAATCACGCATAACACCCGTCCTTGTAAGCGTCGCACTGCTGTGTGGTGTCGCTCATGCCGCCAAGGAAGCGTCATACTATAAAAATCCCGAAGGGCTTTTCTCCACCCGGGCGAGTGCAACCAAACCGATGCAGACCATCGACCGCTTGGGCCCGGTTGGCATCGGCCTCACTCTGCTCCAGCCAGCCTTTGTCATGAAGGTGAAAAATGTCGAGGAAGGCTCGCCCGCGGCCGCGACCGGGAAGCTTAAAGCCGGCCAGATCATCGAGACAATCAATGGCGAGATACTCAAGGACATCGACCCGCGGATCCAGCTCGGTCGGATCGTCGCCGCCGCCGAGGCCAGCGATGGTGTGGTCAGATTGATGGTCGCGGACA
>JARFRT010000093.1 GCA_029287105.1 Akkermansiaceae bacterium
CAGGATCTGGGTCGGCGCCATCAGGGCCGCCTGCACCCCCGAATCAACGGCCAACAGCATCGCACACATCGCCACAAAGGTTTTCCCGGAACCCACGTCCCCCTGAAGCAGCCGGCTCATCGGAAACGGCTGGCGCATATCAGCAATCACCTCCCTGACACTGCGCTTCTGGGCATCCGTGAAATCAAAGGGGAGACTGTGGTAGAACGCAGTGAGCAAAGTCGTTTTCCTCGCCAGCACACGCCCCTCATGCTCGCGAAACCTCGCCCGCTTCCAGACCACACTGAGCTGAAGTGCAAAAAATTCCTCCAGGGCAAAATAGCGCCGCGCCGCATCCGCCTGCACCTGGCTCTCCGGAAAATGCACCTCGCGCAATGCCTCGTGCCGCGGATAGCTTGAGTCGACGTCATAGACAGGGGCGACACTCAAACGGTCCATACCCTCCAGAAGCTTGTAGGCATACTCGCGAAGACGCCGCTGGGCGATGCCACTGACACCCCGGTAAACCGGCACAATCCTCTCCAGGTGAATCGACGCGTCCTCACTCTCCCCGACAATCTCAAAATCAGGATGGTCGATGACAATCCTTCCTTGGTACTCCTTCGGCTTGCCAAACAGCACCACCTCGTGGCCCTCCGCCAGCATGTTTTTCATCCAGGGCATGTTGAACCACCGGCATGTGACTTGATTCGAGGAAAAGGCGCCGTCACCCGACTCACGAACAACCACTTCATAAAATTGCTTCCTCCCTCCGAACCTCTTCGCCTGGGTATCCACCACGGTTCCGCGCAGGCACAACGCCCCCGCACCAGCCTGCAACGGGAAAGCATCAAAGCGGCGCCTGTCCTCATATCGCTTCGGCAACCTGTCCAACAGCCCGGCAACCGTCACAACCCCCGCCGAGGCGAAGGCCAACACATCCTTGGCGGCAATAAAATCCACCGATGACAGGGCATCACTGGCGCGGTATCCACTCATCACATTCGCTACTCCTCCTTCTGATGGGCACGCACATCCTGGATCACCACCTGCAAACTTGTCCTGCCACGGAAAACGTTCCGGTTGATCGTAAAGGCAATATCCCACGGTTGCGCAGGCAACTCGCGCTCACCCGCACCAAAGAACATCGCATCCTGCCAGCAATCGTACTGCTTCATCGAAAGCTTGAGGTGGTGGTTTTTCAACTCCCTCGGCGACTCCGTCAGATACACTTCACGACTCATGAACAAAGGCTCCGGATTCGCCGATCCAAAAGGCTGCAGTAACTCGTAGCTCTTCAAAAACTCCAACGACAACTCGGAAAACGAAATGTCCGCATCAATGTGAAGCCTCGGCACGCGGTCACCCTCACTCACATTCTCCATCACATACTCGGCAAAACCCCGGCGGAAATCATCAATCTTGTCCTCGTGCACACTGACACCCGCCGCCATGGCATGACCACCACCAGCCTCCAAAAGCTCGCGGTTGGCATTGATCGCATCCATCAGTGACACCCCGCCAATACTCCTGCCACTGCCTTTCCCCATCCCGTGCTCATCGATGGCAATAATGAATGTCGGCTTGTGAAAGCGACGCATCATCCGTGATGCGACAATACCGACCACTCCCGGATTCCAGCCGCGCGATCCTAACACGATCACAGGATCAGCCGGGTCACATTCCTTTTCCAGGCAGTCTAACGCCTCCTTGTTGATCCGGGCTTCCTGGCCCTGCCGGTCCTTGTTGTGCGTATCCAATTGATCCGCGAGGGCCTGAGCCTCGCCGGGGTCCGTGGTCATCAATGCCGCCAGGGCGTCCTCGGGCCGATCCATCCTCCCCGCCGCATTGATGCGTGGTCCAATCCGGAAACCGACATCCGCACTGGTCAGCGGACCCTTCACTTGCGCCACATCCATCAGAGCCCTCAACCCAGGGCAGCGCGTCGTCTCCATCCGCTTCAACCCGTGCTTCACGATCAAACGGTTCTCCTCAACCAGCGGCACGATATCAGACAGCGTCGCCAACGCCACAAGGTCAAGATAGTCCTTTAAATCAAAGCCATCGCACGAACGCTCTTTCAACAGGGCATGCGCCAGCTTAAAGACAACACCGGCAGCACACAAATACTGAAAATCACCCTCCCCCTCGGCGCACTTCGGATTCACCACCGCCACACAGTCCGGCTTCCCCCGCGGTGGCAGCTCATGATGGTCAACGACAATCACCTCAACCCCATCCGCCTTCAAGGCCGCAATCTCATCCAGCGACGCCGTTCCGCAGTCGACCGTTATCAGCAAGTCCGGCCTGACCCCCTCCGTCATACAACGCTTCAGTGCCGCGTCATTCAAGCCATAACCCTCGGGGCCACGCCGCGGGATAAACCCTCTGACAGAAACGCCATAGGCATTTAAAATAGCCATCATCAAGGTTACCGAGGTGATGCCGTCGACATCATAGTCGCCATACACACAGACCTCCTCACCCGTATCCACCGCCCGAAAAATCCTGCTCACCGCCGCCGCCATGTCCGGCAGCAAAAACGGATCCTTCAAATCCATTAACCTCGGCTTAAGGAAGCGCTGCATCTCAGCATCATTCACACCGCGCTGGAGCATCATCTTCACCAGGATCGCCGGTATCCCAGCCCCCACACCCGGGGGGACATCTGGGATCTCTGCAAGAATCCATTGTGACTGCTTCTGACTCATGCCCACCAAGCTACGGAGCAGCGACCCTCATCACAAGGACAGAAGCCAACTTCCGTCATCCATCACCCGTATCCTGTCTCTTATACACATCTCCGAGCCCACGAGACAAGATACACGATCTCGTATTCCGGCTTCTGCTTGTAAAT
>JARFRT010000172.1 GCA_029287105.1 Akkermansiaceae bacterium
TTCGATCAAGTCCTTCATGACGTGCTCAAGTGAGCCCGACCAGCCTGTCTTGCCAAACGCATCATGCAACGTTTTATACAGTTCGTAAAGCTGCGCATACACCGCCTGGTTTTCCGGGTTCGGCAGGTAAACGGTGTCGGTATGTTCGACAAGCACTCCTTGGAGATCAGCAAGCGTCGCATACCCGGCGGCGACCGCACCAAAAAGCGCGGCACCCATTGCACAGGTTTGTTCGGAGCGCGACACCTTCATCGGCCGACCTAACACATCGGCATAAATCTGCATCAGCGTTTCATTTTTCAACGACAGCCCGCCGGTGGTCACCACCTCGTTGATGCTCACCCCGTGTTCCTCCATGCGGTTGATAATGGTCAGCGCGCCGAAGGCAGTCGCCTCGATATAGGCGCGGTAAATCTCATGGGCTTCGGTGTGCAGGGTCTGGCCTAACATGAGACCTGACAACCGGACATCGGTCAACACGCTGCGGTTGCCATTGTTCCAGTCGAGCGCGAGCAGCCCGGATGCCCCCGGCGCCACGCCCTTCATTTCCCGCTCCATGGCTGCAAACTTTTCGCCGGCATCCTCACCGTATTTTTCAGGCACCAAATGGTTGACCAGCCAGAGGAAGAGGTCGCCGACAGCGGACTGCCCTGCTTCCACGCCGACCTGGCCGGGGACGACGGACGACAGCACCTGGCCACAGAGGCCCGGGACATCGGCGACATCTGAATCGGCCACCGTGATATCACAGGTCGAGGTGCCGAGCACCTTGACCAGGGTGCCCTTTTTCACCCCGGCGCCGACCGCACCCATGTGGCAGTCAAATGCGCCCACGGCGATGGCGACACCCGCGGGGAGTCCGAGTTTTTCGGCCCACTCGGCGCAGAGCGTGCCTGCGGTAGTGTCCGAGGCGTAGGCCGATTCGTAAAGTCGACCGCGCAGGTCGGGGAAAGCGGGGTCGAGCCGGGCGAGGAATGCCTCATCCGGCAGCCCACCCCAGTCGGCATTGTACATCGCCTTGTGGCCTGCGGAACAAATCGAGCGTTTCAACGTCAGCGGGTTGGTATCCCCCGCCAAGACCGCCGGTAACCAATCGCAGTGCTCGACAAAGGAATACGCCGCATCATAGACCGCGGAATCCACCTTGCGGAGATGAAGGATCTTCGACCACCACCATTCCGATGAATAAACCCCGCCGCACTTGGCGAGGTATTCCGGTCGGGTCTCGCTTGCCAGCTTCGTGATCTGCTCGGCTTCACGGTGGGCGGTGTGGTCTTTCCACAACCAGACATGCGCGTTGAGGTTGTCTTTGAACGCGTCCTGGAAAACGACGGGCGTGCCGTCGGCATCCACAGGAATCACGGTCGATCCCGTGGTATCAATCCCTATTCCCACAACATCCTCAACGCGGAATGCGGGGTCGGCCGACTGCGCCTGCGCGAGCGCGCCGCGCACGATGGCGACACATCCGTCGAGGTAATCCTGCGGGTTCTGACGCGCGACATTCGGATCGTCAGGATCCGTTAATATCCCCTGCACACCGGACGGATACGGGTAAACATCCGTGCCAAGCTCCCGACCACTTTCCAGATCAACGATGAGAGACCGACACGAGTTCGTCCCGTAGTCGAGGCCCAGGGCATACTTCGGCATGATGGTTGGGATTAGGAATGGGTTTTGATGAAATCGCCCACCCTCTGGTTGAAGTCGTCGAGGTTTTCCCAATGAAATGCATGACCTGATTCCGGGTAGAGATGCAGGGTGCTGTTAGTCAACTCCGCATGAATCTCCTCGGCCATCCATCGGGGGGTGAACGCATCCCCTTCTCCGCCGATCACCAGGGTGGGTGCGGTGATTTTTTTCAGCGCGTGCAGGGTATTGTGGTTGATACATGCGGCGGCCTGGCCGTGGAGTCCGTGCAGCGGTTGCGGGCACGGGTCTTCGGCTGCAGCCTGGCGGCCCTCCAGCAACGAGGCGTGAAAATCGGGATCGTCCCAGCTGCGTTTGTGGAAAATGAGAAGCTGGATCCACTCCATGAATGCCGCCGGCTCGAGGTGCGCCTTGCATTGTTTCATGTGCTCAAAAACGGATTTGGCGTAATTGTCACATCTTGCCCAGGAACACATCAGCACCAGGCTTTTCACCTTCTGCGGGTGCCTCAGTGCCAGTTGCTGGCCGATGATGCTACCCATCGAGCACCCGACAATGTGGGCTTTTTCAATACCGAGGCCGTCCATGAGGTTGGCGTAGTCGTCCGCCATCATGGCACTGGTGTAGTCGCCTGCCGGTTTGTCGCTCAGTCCTACACCGCGGTTGTCCGGTGTGACGCAATAAAATGACTGGCCCCAGACCTCGACATGGGCCTCCCAAGCCGCACCCGGGGCGGTGATGCCCATGATGCAGATGACCGGTTCGTTTTCACGGTCACCCAGCACCTCGTAGTGCATGTTGAACCCGTTGGTAGAATGAATAAGCATCGTCTTGTTTTGTTAGTCGTTAGCTGGCCGAAATCGATGGAATCAATGTTTCCACAATCCATTTTCCATCGTGCAGGGTGACGCCGTCCGGGTCGTCGACTGCTTGCGGCGCCTCATCCTCACAGATGATCCAGCCGTCGTAATTCCGGTCGCTTAGCCACTGGGTGATGCTTTGGAAATCGACTTTCCCCTCCCCCATCAGGGCGAATTCCGGGTTGCCGTCCCAGTCCTTGTAGTGGACGTGGTTGATCAGATCGGCATACTGTTTCATCTTGGCCAGTGGGTCCATCCCGCCGTTGATGATGTGGCCGACGTCGGGGGTCCAGCCGGTGACCGAGCTGTCCAGGCCTTCGAGGATCACGGTGTAATCCTCCTCGGTCCTGTTGATCGAGCTTTCCGGCGAGTTCGGGTGAAAACTACACGGCACGCCGGCGGCCACCGCGCGGCGCGACACCGCGTTGACGTTGGCGACGAGGTTGAGGCGGCGTTGTTCCAGGTCGTGACGACCGTTCGGCATTTGCACCGTGCAGAGCAGGGCGCCCGGGAACTGCTTGAGCAGGTTGATCGTCTGCTCGGCTTGCCGGATCTCCTCCTCGGTTTCCTCCGGGTTGTTCCAGTCCAAAACAAGGGCGATGGCAGCGAGCTCGACCCCGTTTGCCTTCAAACAATCACCGAGCTTTACCGGATCGGACAGGTCACCCATCCAAAAGTGCATCGGCTCGATCCCGGACATGCCGGCCTTGGCCGTCACTTCAATCATGTGGGCGAGTTGATTATCCCAAAAGGCACCGGATTCCTTCATGAACCAGGTGTAACATTCATTTCCAAATTTCATTTTTTATTTTTTGTTAGTTAGTATGTTTTTCGATCATTGCCTTGGTAAAGGCATAGCCGTCACGACAGATGTCCATCCGCGGGTTGAAATCACGCCAGACATTAATCGCATTGGCAAAATCCACGTCGTCCCTCGAAAATGCCTCGATGTAATACCAGCCGTCATAGCCGGTTTTGGCAATCGAGCTGAACACCTCGTCCCACGGGATGTGACCGGAGCCGGGGGTTCCGCGGTCGTTTTCGCTGATGTGCACGTGGGTCATCACCGGGGCGATGTCCGCCACGGCGCCGGCAAAGGATTTTTCCTCAATGTTGGCATGGTGGGAGTCAAACATGCCGCGCAGGTTCGGGTGATCAACCAGATCAACCAGCTTCCTGAGCTGTGCCATGGTGTTGCAAAGGTAACATTCAAAACGATTCAGCGCCTCGGGCGTCAGCGTGATCCCGGCGGCGGCAGCGTGCTCGGCAGCCTCACGCAGCACATCGGCACTCCGTTGGTACTCGTCCTCCTGCGGGGAATTGCGCGAGAAGGTGGCAAAGGCGGAGTGGAACGGGCCGCAGATGTTTTTGCCGCCCGCCGCATGCATGTTATCGATCGCCTCCTTGATCTTATCGAGCCCGGCCTGCCTGACCGCGGCATCCGTGGATATCGGGTTCTGGTCCGGCCCGAGACCGAGACAACCATTCACCTCCATATCAATCGATTTCAAAAAATTCCCCAGTTCGACGTACCCCGGTCGGTCGTTCTCGGCGAGAAATACCTCAATGCCGTCGTAGCCAATCGCTTTCAGTTCGCCGATATCCGCGTAGTGCGCATCCGTGATGTGGGTCGACCACAGATGCATGTTCATTCCAATTTTCATCGATGTTTCGTTGGTTTAGGCTTTGCCGTGAGCGGTATTCACATCCTGCATCACCCCGAGGATCGTGTTCCAGGTTTCTTGTTTTTCCAAGTCCTCGTTGGGGAACATACATCCGTCCCAACAGAGATGCTTGATTTCGGGGCGGGGATTCCCCGCGTCATCCAACAGCCAGTATCCGGCACACTTCACGATGTCGAGCCGGCCATTCGGGTCGTCCGCCTTGCAATGGCGCCCGGTCTTGTCATGGGCACCGGTGCCGTGCACCGTGCCGTCATTCTGCGCGACGTGGAAATCATACGTCCATGGGCGAAGTTGGTCGGTCATCGTCTTGTAAGCCGCCCAGAATTCGTCGTCACTGTAGGGCTCGCTCAGCAACGTGTGCTGCTCGGCATTGTAGCCAAGCAAGTAGAGGTAGGTATGGGCAAGATCCGCCTGGAAGCCTAACTGGTCGGGCATACCCACTTCCTCAAGCAGGTCGAGCATATCCTTCCACGAGTGCATCCCGGCCCAGCAAATTTCACCTTCGGCCACCAGAACCTCATCATAGTCCGCCGCCACCCGGGCGCTTTCCTTAAAGGTCTCGGCAATGAGCTTGGTGCCCGCAACCGGGTCCTTCGACCAGTCCTCGACACCGCCTGCGGAGTCAATCCGGATCGACCCGTAATCGCGCACGCCGTGGTCGCGCAGGATTTTCGTGTAACGGCATGCCTTTTTGACCGCCAGCACAAAGCGCGCCCGCGCATCGGCATCACCCATGGAACTGCCGCCGACGGTGCCCTCCCAGATCGGAGCGACCACGCTACCAATTTTCAAGCCCAGCGCGGCGATCTTGTCCGCGAGGCGTCTGACATCGTCCTCACCGGCGTCAATGTCGAGATGCGGGTGGAACAGGAACATGTCGACCCCGTCGAAGGTCTTTCCCCCCACGTCGCTACCGACCGTAAGCTCCAACATCCTATCCAGGCTGATCGGCGGCTCCGCAGAACCTTCTTCCTTGCCAACCAATCCCGGCCACATCGCGTTATGTAATTTCCATGCCATATCTGTGTCGAATCTAGGAGCCCCACGCGATTTATTCTAGAACATCTTACTTTATTTTTTGTATAAAATCGGCACTGCCGCTTGGAGATTTGGAGTGCTGAGGCTTGCCTCCGCTTTTTTCTGAGTCGGCTTGCCGACCTCTGTCCCGGCGATCGCCGCACCTCCTTGCCCACTAGCCCTGCAAGCCCTGCAAGCATGCTCACATGCATGATGAAACCCCACCGCGTGAAGCAATGCACACTTTCATTCCAGCCCGACGGAGGAGGAGGGCTGCACTTCAGCATGGCGCGAGTGGGCGAGCGCAACCTTCCCCAGCCACAAAGCGAAGGCAAGCCTCAGCACTCCAAGGCCGACAAAAAAACACCCTCCACGCTGAACCATGCAGCGGGAGGGTGTTTGATGGAAAAATTGAGGCGCGGCTCGATGGCTTAACCACCACCGGTCAGTGCCAGCAGGACGCCGGCGGCCACGGCGGAGCCGATCACGCCGGCCACGTTCGGGCCCATCGCGTGCATCAGGAGGTAATTCTGGGAATTGGCCTCCATGCCGACCTTGTTCGAGACCCGGGCGGCCATGGGCACCGCCGAGACACCCGCCGATCCAATGAGCGGGTTGATTTTGTCCTTACAGATCACATTCATCAATTTGGCAAGAAGCACGCCTGAGGCGGTTCCAATCGAAAAGGCGACCAGTCCGAGGATGAGGATACCCAGCGTTTCCGCCTGAAGGAACTTATCCGCCGCCAGCTTCGAGCCGACGCCCAGACCGAGCAGGATGGTCACGATGTTGATCAACTCGTTGGCCGCGGTCTTGGACAGGCGCTCCACCACGCCGCATTCCTTAAACAGATTACCCAGCATCAACATACCCACCAGAGGTGTGGCGGAGGGTAACAACAGGACACAGAGTAACAAAACCGACAGCGGGAAAACGATTTTCTCAATCTGGCGCACGGGACGGAGCTGCTTCATTACAATCGCGCGCTCCGCCTTGGTTGTCAGCAGTCGCATGATCGGCGGCTGGATGATCGGAACCAGCGCCATGTAAGAGTAGGCCGCCACTGCGATCGCTCCCAATAAGTCCGGTGCCAGCTTGCCAGCCAGGAAAATAGCGGTCGGTCCGTCTGCGCCACCGATGATACCAATGGCGCTCGCATCCTGGATCGAGAAGTCGATGCTGGCAAAGGTGCCGGACAGCCAGAGTGCGCCGATCAAGGTGGTGAAGATCCCCAACTGTGCCGCTGCGCCGAGCAGGGCGGTTTTGGGGTTGGCCAGCAGCGGGCCGAAATCCGTCATCGCCCCGACGCCCATAAAGATCAGCAGGGGGAATATTCCTGTGGTTATGCCCACATCGAAAATCATGTAGAGAAATCCGGCGGCCTGGTCGCCGCTTGCAGGTTCTGCAATGCCCGCATAGGGAATATTCGCGAGAATACAGCCGAATCCGATGGGTATGAGAAGTAGCGGCTCGAATTTTTTGGCAATCCCCAGATAGATGAGCAGAATGCCGATCAGGATCATCATTCCCTGCTGCCACCAGCCGTTGAAAAAACCAAAAAGGCCTGTACTTTCCCAGAGTCGGAGTAACTTGGACCCGCTGTCAGCGGCTTCCCCTCCGTCGGCACCGTAGGCGACGCCGGGCATCAAGACCATGACCAGTGCCGCGACCAGCAACACCCCGACCCATTTCATCGATGAGATATTTCGCATTAGTCCAATGTTGCTAGAGCTTGCCCTGCCGTGACTTGATTGCCTTTGGCGACGAGGATCTCCGCCACCACACCCTCACAGGGGGCGGCGATGGCCATTTCCATCTTCATCGCTTCGAGCACGAGAACGGTTTCACCTTCCTCGACCGGATCACCCGGCCCCTTGAGAATATCGAATACCACTCCGGGCATCGGCGCCGTCACCGGCGTCTGCTTACCGCCGCCGCCGCCGCTTGACGCGGCCGCATCGTCGCCACCCTCGCTGATGGAAACATCGTAGCTCTTGCCGTTGACCGTTGCCTGGTCGCCATCAAACTTGATGGTGAAATTCTCGCCACCCACATTGACGGTGAGTTTGTCGGCCACGGTTTCGCAGCTGGTGGACGCGCCTTTGTCGATCTTGCGCACGTTGGTCTTCATCTCACCCTTGAGGAATGAGATGCCCTTGGCACCGCAGGCGGCTGAGATAAAGATGTTTTCCTCGGTCGTCGGCAGCCCCTCTTCCTCGAGTTTGGCCTTGGCGGGTGCCAGTCCCTTGTTCGGGTTCGCCTCGTCCATCTCGAGCGGGCTCTCCGTGGTTGGCGGCAGCCCCATCTTCTCCGAGGCGCGTTTGACAATATCGGCATCAGGCGGGACCGGCGTCTTGCCAAAGTATCCGAGCACCATCTTGCCGTAGCCTTCCGCAAATTTCTCCCACTTGCCAAACATCACGTTGTTAAATGCCTGCTGAAAATAGAACTGGCTCACCGGGGTCACCGAAGTGCCAAAGCCACCGAGCCTGACCACCTCACCCATCGCGGCGATGACTTCGGGATATCTGTCCATGATCCCATTGTCGCGCATCATCTGGGTGTTGGCCGTCAGCGCGCCACCGGGCATCGGACTCCACGGAATAAGGGGCTCCACCGCCTTGGCTTCCGGCGGCATGAAGTAATCCGACATGCAGTCCTTGAAGACCTCCTCGGCCTCCATCACTTTCTCAATATCAAGATCGAGACGGTAGTCACTACCACGCAGCGCGTGCCACATCGATGCCACATCCGGCTGGCAGGTGCCGCCCGAACAGGGTGCCATCGACAGGTCAATCTGGTCGATTCCGGCCTCAATCGCCGCCTGGTAACAAATCACCCCGGTGCCCGCGGTGTCGTGGGTATGAAAAACAAGCCGCGTGTCCGCTGGCAACCGCTTCCTGGCCGCCTTGACCGTTTCGAATATCGTCGATGGATAGGCGGTGCCACTCGCATCCTTAAAACAAACCGAAGTAAACGGGATCTCAGCTGCCAGGATATCATCCAGCGTCTTGGCGTAGAATTCCGCATCATGCGCGCCGGTGCATCCCGGGGGCAAGGCCATCATGGTGACACACACCTCGTGGTTCAGCCCGTGGTTGGTGATCGAACGGCCGGAGTCGATCAGGTTGTTCACGTCATTGAGTGCGTCAAAGTTCCGGATCGTCGTCATCCCGTGCTTTTTAAAAAGCTTCGCGTGCAGGTCGATCACGTCACGTGGCTGGGAATCCAGGGCCACCACGTTGATTCCACGGGCGAGCGTCTGCAGGTTTGCGTCCGGCCCCGCCTTCTCACGGAAGGTGTCCATCATATCGAAGGCATCTTCGTTGGAGTAGAAATAGAGCGCCTGGTAACGCGCGCCGCCGCCTGCCTCGAAATGCCGGATCCCGGCGTCACGGGCCGCTTCCACAGCTGGCATAAAATCGTTGGTAAATACCCGGGCCCCATACGCGCTCTGGAATCCGTCCCGGAACGCCG
>JARFRT010000222.1 GCA_029287105.1 Akkermansiaceae bacterium
TCCTCATCGAGGCACTCGCCCCCCGAGGCCGACACTGTGTCAGCATCGGCTCCGCGGGTGACAATTCGTTCTCCCTGCTCGCCGCCGGTGCCTCGCAGGTCACCATCACCGAGATGAACCCGGCGCAGGTCGCCTGTATCAAGCTCCGCATCGCCGCCTACCAAGCCCTCAGTCATCGGGAATTCCTCACCCTGCTCGGCGAAACCGACGGCGAACGCCACCCGCTCTACCAGAAATGCCACCCCCATCTCGACCCCGGCACCCGCGCCTACTGGGACCACTTCCCCGGGCACATCACCCGAGGCTTTGGCCGGGTCGGCAAATTCGAAAATTACTTCACCCTGTTTCGCAACAAGGTGCTACCACTGGTCCACCCGAAGAAAAAAATCAAATCCCTGCTTGAGCCCAAGTCACGCGAACAACGCGAGGCATTTTATCAAAGCGACTGGAACACGTGGCGGTGGAAGCTGCTCTTCAAACTCTTTTTCTCCCGGGTCGTGATGGGCTGGTTCGGCCGCGACCCCGCGTTTTTCAAATATGTGCAAGGATCCGTCGCCAGCCGTGTTCTCACAAGGACCCGGCACGCGCTTGTTGAGCTCGACCCGTCGGAAAACCCCTATCTTCATTGGATCCTCACCGGCACGTACGGAAAGAAGCTACCGCACGCACTCCGTGAGGAAAACTTCGAGACAATCCGCAACAACCTGCACCGGATCACGATCGACCCACGCCCACTCGAAGAATTGTTAGAACATGCACAGCAATCCTTCGATGCCTACAATCTCAGCGATATTTTCGAATACATGTCTGATGAAAATTCGGAAAAACTCCTCCGTAACATCCACTCCCACAGCTCACCGGGCACCCGCCTCGCCTACTGGAATATGCTCGTACCGCGGTCGCGACCGGACAGCATGTCCGACCTGATCACCCCGCTTCATGACCTTGGCAAGCGCCTCTTTTTCAAGGACAAGGCCTTTTTCTACTCGGCATTCATCGTCGAGGAAATAGTCTGACCCTATGCATCCCGCCGTCGCCATCCTCATCATCCTCGCCTGCCTGGGAGCCATCATTCTTGTTTCGGCCTGGGGAGTCCGCACGGGCAAACTATCCGGCGAACTCGCCCGCAAATCCGTCCATGTCGGGATGGGCGTGATCTGCCTCAGCTTCCCGTGGCTCTTCGATTCACCGCTCCCCGTACAAATACTCGCAGCCGCCGCCATCCTCACCCTGCTCTGCATCAGAGTCACCCAATTGCGCCAATCCATCGGATGCTCCCTCTTTTCAATCGATCGACTCTCCATCGGCGAACTCCTCTTCCCCCTCGCCGTCGCCTGGCTTTTCACTCTGGCCCAGGACCAACCCCTCCTCTACTGCATCTCACTGCTGTTGCTCACACTCGCAGATACGGCAGGTGCCTTGGCAGGCGGTAAATATGGCAAAAAAATCTACCAATCCACCGCCGCCACCAAGAGCATGGAGGGCTCGATCGCCTTTTTTGTCACCGCATTCATCTGCACGGCACTCCCCCTGCACTTTTTTGCCAACCTCTGTCTGGGCCCCGTCCTTGTCCTATCGTTCACTGTCGCCCTGTTCACCATGGCCGTGGAAGGTGCCTCGGGCCATGGACTCGATAACCTCCTCATCCCACTCGGTGCCTTTCTTCTCCTCGATTACTACACCGGTCTATCCAGCCACGCCATCTTCCTCCAGTCCATCGTCCTCATTGCCCTGTTAGTCCTCCTTCTCACCACACACCGTAAAAACACCTTCGACGGAGGTGCCATACTGACAGCCATGCTGTTCGGATTCGCCACCTATAGCCTTGGCGGCACCGCCTGCCTGATCAGTGCCCTTATCTTGTTTGCCCGCCACATCATCGCCCAGCACTTCATGCCAAAAGAGTGTATTGTGACCCATTCCACCGATGTCATCATCGCCATCTCCATCCCGTCACTTTTCTGGCTCACACTGGGACAAGGAAAGGTGATCGATCCAAACATCGCGCAGTTCGGCTTCATCTCCTCCCTGGCCCTGATCACCGCCATGCTCCACACCGGAACGCAAAAACATATGGGCCTCCATTCAGCCTCCCTGCCGACAGCATTTTTACTCACCATCATCACACTCGCCCCGGCACTCAGCCTCGACGTTCCTGTCCTCCATTTCGTGCCCACCCTCCTGCTGACAATCCCTCTGGCAAGGTTCTATTTCCACTGGAGGACCGGCCCCGACGACCCCGCATTTTACCACTGGTTCAAACTGGGATTGCTCGCCTCCATCGTATCCCCGGTCGCCATGCTTCCCATCCTGCTATGAACATCATCACCCCGTCATCCTCGGACCGCACCAGCGAGCACGATGCCGTATTCGCCCAAGGTGCGGACGCCATCGCCTGCGCTCACCCGCACCGCGCCGGCCTCTGGTTCAGTCATACCCCCACCTACCGCAACCAACCCATCGGTACCATCGGCGCCTGCCAAATCGACAACACAGCCGCCGCCGCGACCTTCCTCTCCCAATGCGCCGACTACCTACATCACGAGCACCGCTGCAACACCGTCGTCGGCCCCATGAACGGCAACACCTGGCTCCGGCACCGGCTGGTGCTCGAGTCGAGCGGACGCGACCCTTTCCTCATGGAGCCCATCGAGCCGGCCCATTTCCTGCCTATCTTCCGCGCCGCCGGGTTTTCCATCCTCTCGAAGTATTCCTCATCCAACATCAACCTCCAATCCCCGCAAAAAGACTACGCGCCGATGGAATCCCGGTTCGTGAAAAAGGGCGTCCAACTGCGTCCCGTCAATTCCGCCCGGTTCGCCCACGAACTCAGCGCCATCTACGACCTCAGCCTGATCAGTTTCTCTGGCAACTTCCTCTATACCCCGCTCCCCAAGAAGGCGTTTATTGAAAAGTACATGGAGTCGCGCGAACACATCGACCCCGACCTTGTCATCCTCGCCGAACATAAAGGCCGCCTGGTTGGCTATGTTTTCTGTTTCCCCGACCTGCTCGCCATACAACACGGCAAAGCACCCGCCGTCATCGTCAAAACGCTCGCCGTCCTGCCGGATCACCACTACTCTGGCCTCGGGACCGTGCTCGTCGCCAAGGCCCAACAGATTGCAAAGGAAAAAGGATACACCGAAGCCATCCATGCCCTGCAATACGAAAGCAACAGCTCACTCCGCATCAGCCAACGCTTCAACGCAACCGTCTTTCGCCGCTACGCGCTGATGGCCAAATCCTTCTCCTAACAAACCCTCATGAACCTCGTCAACCAGCTTGCCGACCGGGCGAACAACCACCCCGGTCAGATGGCACTCATCGACGCGCAACAGTCGATCACCTACGGAGACCTCTACCAATACGTCTGCGGGGCATCCGCCCAACTTCGGCAAAACGGGCTCAAGCCCGGCGACACCGTCCTCATCCTCCAGCCCGTCGGCATCCCCCTCTACATCAGCCTGCTCGCCACCTTCCATGCCGGGCTCACCGCCATGTTCATCGACCCGTCAGCCGGGAAAACCATGATCCGCAACAGCCTGTCACTGCACCCACCCAAGGCACTCATCGGTACCGGCAAAGCCCACCTGCTCCGGCTAACCAACCCGGAAATCCGCCGCATCCCCCGGCACTACCACAGCAGCGGATGGGCACCATGCAGTAGAAAGTGGAACCCGACTCCCGCCCGACTCACCCCACCCAGCGCAGTCGCCCCGGACGCCCTCGCCCTGATCACCTTCACCAGCGGCAGCACCGGTATGCCCAAAGCCGCCGGCCGGTCCCACGCATTCCTGCTTGCCCAGCACACAGCACTGGCCGAATCCCTCGACTACCTCGAAGGCGAGGTCGATCTCGTCACCCTGCCCGTCTTTACCCTCGCCAACCTCGCCTCCGGGCTGACCTCCGTGCTCGCCGACACCGACCTGCGCTTCCCGGCCCGCGCCAATTCCGCCGCCATCGCCACCCAGTGCCAAACTCACCAGGTCACCCGCTGCGCCGCGTCGCCGGCATTTTTTGAAAAGCTCATGCGCGATCACCAATTCCCCGCATTCAAGGCGATCTACACCGGCGGCGCCCCCGTCTTCCCCTGCCTGCTCGACGAAATCCAGTCCGCCCACCCCACCCTCGATGTCGTCACCGTTTTCGGCTCGACCGAGGCCGAACCCATCGCCCACATCCGCTGGCGGGACACATCAGAGCAAGACCACCAGGACATGCGCTCAGGCAAAGGCTTGCTCGTCGGCAAACCCGTCAGCGTCACCCAACTCCGGATCATCCCAGACCAATCCGGTCGACGAGACCAATCCGGTCGGCCCATCGCCCCACTCACCGAAAAAGAACTCCAATCCCTCCTACTCCCACCCGGCGAAATCGGCGAGATCATCGTCACTGGCGACCATGTCCTCAAAAGCTACCTCAACGGCCAGGGCAACGAGGAAAATAAAATCAAGGTCGGCGACACCATCTGGCACCGTACTGGCGACGCCGCATTCCTCGACCCGTCGGGCCGCGTCTGGCTCGTCGGCCGGTGCAGCGCCGCCATCCGCCGACCGAACCAGCCACCCGCCTACCCCTTCGGCATCGAATGCGCCGCCATGAGTCACCCCGCCGTAACACGCTGCGCCCTCATCCTCCATCGGCGTCAAATCAGCCTGTTCGTCGAAGGCGCTCTCACCCAATCTCAACGGCAAAGCCTCAAAAACCAGCTCGCCCACCTCCCCGTCGAACACATCCAAACCATCGCCAGGATCCCCGTCGACAAGCGCCACAATGCCAAAATCAACTACCCCGAACTGCGCAAGAAATTACCGGGCCCCAAGGGGATAAGTTCTAAGTTTTAAACTCCAAATACCAAGCAGGACAGGCTACTTCACCTATCCTCCGCAGTGGACAGGACTGCCTCGCCCACTCGGCTATGC
>JARFRT010000322.1 GCA_029287105.1 Akkermansiaceae bacterium
GATCACAGCGAGAAACTGCGCACTATTTTCCCCTGCCTGCTCAGTTCCTACCACAAACTGAGCAACTACTTGCAACCGCACATGCTCAAGGCGCTGCCATACGTCGCGACCACCAAATCGGTCATGGACGTGCTCAGTGAGTACTTTACCGATGAGCGCCTCAAGCTCGCCTTTACCTTCCAAGCCAAATATCTCGGAATGTCGCCATGGAATTGTCCGGCGCTGTTCAGTATCCTGTCGTACATTGAGTACGCCCACGGAATCTACCATGTCCAGGGTGGCCTCTCCAACATCTCATTAGGTATGGCCAAGGCCTTTCAGGAGGAGGGTGGAAAAATCATGCTTGATACCGAGGTCACGGAAATCAATTACGACAACAAACAAGCCACCGCCATTCAGCTTGCAAATGGCACGTCCATGGAGTGTGACGACCTGATCGTCAATGCCGATTATGCCTACGCCCGCAGCACCCTATTCGGCCACAAAAACGAATCCCGTGACTCGCTCTTGAAAAAGAAGTACTCGTGTTCCACTTTCATGCTCTATCTGGGTCTGGATAAGATCTATGAAGACGAACCGCACCACCATGTGCTCTTTGCTGAAAACTATCATCAGAACCTGCGCGACATCCAAAACGAACGTGTCGTTTCCAATGACATGTCGATTTACATCAGAAACTCAAGTGTCACCGATCCTACGGTAGCGCCCCCTGGGCACTCGCAGCTTTACATCCTCGTGCCCACGATCAACACACGCCACAACGACCCATGGGAGTCCGATCAAAAGGCCTATCGGGACAAAGTGATCGACCGCATCATCGCCCATACCGGCATGAAGGATCTGCGTGAGCATATTGTCGAGGAGCGCTGTATCACGCCCAAAGGGTGGGAGGACAACAACATCTTCATCGGCGCCACGTTCAATCTCGCCCATACCATGGATCAAATGCTCTACCTGCGACCAAGAAACCGGCTCAATGGCTTCAAAAACATCTACCTCGCCGGTGGTGGAACGCACCCGGGCAGCGGCTTACCCACCATTTACGAAAGCGCCCGCATATCAGCCAACCTCATTTGTGAATCCTACGGGAAAAAACGCGATCGGGTCGACTTCGCCACCGACATACTCAAGGCCGCAGTCACTTCATAAACAACTCCCTGCTTGTTAAACAATTCCCTGCTTGTGAAAAATTCCTTAACCCATCTCATCTGCATTGCCTTGTGCCTGATCTCCCCGGCATGCTCCAAGGAAGGAAAAAAACCGGCAACCACAGACGCTCAGCCAGCTTCGGCGGAAAAGCCGAACCACGAACTCTATCTTGAATGGCATAGGAAGTGTATCACAGCCGAAACCGAGACCATCGATCGCCAGATTGAAAAATTCGAAGGCCGGCTGCAAAAAAATCCAAACGACCACCTCGCCCGGGCGTATCTCGGAAGCGCCTGTGCACTCAGGGCAAAAGCCAGTTTTTGGGGGCTAACCAAACTCAATTACCTCAACCGGGGGAAAAAGCTGATGGACGGGGCCGTCAATGCCGACCCGAAAAACCCACGTGTCCGCATGGTCCGCGCGATCGGCTACTACAAAGTCCCCAAACGTTTTGATACCCGCCCCATCGCCGTGAAAGATTTTGAAACCCTCATACCTGTCGCGTCACGAAACAGCTCGGCCCTCGCCCTTAATGAGCGCCAGGCGATTCTCTATTACGCCTATCTGACTTTCTCCGAAGAAGGCCACAAGGACGCCCAAAAAGTAAAAAAGCTTTGCCATGAACTCGCTCCGGACTCATCATATGGCAAACTCACTCGCTAAATGATCCACCATCTCCACCGCCAGCAGCCATTGAATTGCTCCCTTGAGGAAGCGTGGGAATTCTTTTCCACCCCACTTAACCTCAACCGGCTAACCCCCAAGTCGGTCGGGTTCAAAATCATCCATTGCGCAGAGGGAAGTATGCATCAGGGCCAAATCATCGCCTACAAAGTCAAGGTTGCCCCCTTCATCTGGCTCACATGGGTCACTGAAATCACTTTCGTTGAGGATAAAAAATCGTTTGTCGACGACCAACGGATCGGGCCCTACAAACTCTGGCATCACACCCACCAATTTGAAGAAACCGACGACGGCGTCGTCATGACCGATAGCGTTGTCTACGTCATGCCCTTCGGAATTTTTGGGAAGATAGCGCATGCCCTGTTTGTGAAACGGCAACTCCAGCATATCTTCGACGAGCGCAAGCTGCTCACCGACGGTATTTTCAACGCATCAAACGCTTGAGCCACTTGAGCACATCTCCATAGGGAGGCATCAGGTCAAACCACTGCGGCCCCCAGGTTGCACGCTTCACCACGGCACGTTCGTAACTGAACGCCTGGATGCCGGCCTGACCACGGTAACGGCCATGACCACTCTCGCCGACCCCGCCAAACGGGACGTTTAGCAGAGACCCCTGCTTCATCGTATCATTGATGCATACCCCGCCCGATCTGATCGAGATGAGCAGTCGCTGCTCGAAAATGGGGTCGTTGCAAAAAACATACAAGGCAAGCGGCAAGCCGTAACCCGACAAGCGCCCAATCAGTTCGTCCGTATCGGAAAATGCAAGCACTGGCAGGATGGGGCCAAAAATCTCCTCCTGCATCGAGGCATCGTCCCAGGTCGCCTGAGGCAAAATCCGGGGTGCCATGCGCAGTGCTC
>JARFRT010000379.1 GCA_029287105.1 Akkermansiaceae bacterium
CACGAGTCTCGTGGGCTCGGAGATGTGTATAAGAGACAGGTATTGACTACTACCATGACGCGGTCGATTCCGCAGGCACGCGGACGGGGAAGGACCCTCGCAGCCAGCGGCCGGTTGCGGATGACTCGACTTATGATTTGTTGGGTGTCTATGCGCAGTACCGGTGGAATCCTGTGGCGGCTCTACCCAGGTTGGAAACCACGCTGGGGGTTCGCTACACCTACGCGGATGCGCACATTGGCAAGAACTATGATTCCACGCTGGATACGGATCTGTCTGCGGACAAGCAATGGAGCAACTGGGTGGTCAGTGGTCGGGCCCTCTATGACCTCAACGATTGTTGGAATCTGTATGCCGGGGTTTCCCAAGGCTTTCGGGCGCCGAACTTGAATGACCTCAGTGGCAATCTGACGACGCGCTCCGGGCTTGCCTCGCTCGGGTCGCTTGATTTGGATCCCGAGAAATTCCTGTCTTATGAAATCGGGGCGCGTTACGAGATGGACCGTGCCAGCCTTGCGGTTTCCGCCTATTTCACCGATATCGAGAGGGTCATCATCGGCGTCCCGGTCACGGCCGGCAGTGACACGCTGGTGACGACCAATGGGCAGGACGGCCAAATTTATGGTGTCGAAGCCGAGGCGATCTGGGATGTGACGGACCGCTGGCGACTATCGGGGTTTGCTTCCTGGCAAGAGGGTGACACGCGGTCTGATGATTTTAGTGGTGGACCGGTTAGTGAGGATTACATCTCCCGGCTGGCACCGCTGATGGGGTCGGTTGCGTTGCGCTGGACACATCCGGATGATCGCTTCTGGATTGAAGGGCGCGTGACGGCAGCGGCTCAGGCCGACAAGCTTTCCGCTCGCGACCAAGGGGATAGCCAACGCATCCCGACGGGTGGCACGCCATCGTACGTGATCGCCTCGCTCTATGCCGGCTGGCAGGCGACCGAGGACCTGCTGGTCACGCTGGGTTTGGAAAACCTGACGGATGAAGACTATCGCATCCACGGTTCGGGGCAGAACGAGGCGGGGATCAACGCGATTATGGGAGTAAGGGTCAGGTTTTAGTTCCCGCTGCCTGTTACTTCCACTGTTTCATATACTCGACGATGTCGGCGACGTCCTGGGCTTTTAAGCCGAGTTGATCGGCGCTGAGCATGAGCGAGCGGTTGAGCCCCCGGATTTTTCCCGCGACCCGGTCGGCGGGGATGATCTGGGTGACTCCACCGGTGGATTTGATAATGAGCGGGGAGCCGTTGCTGATGACGAGACCGTGCACTTCGCCGCCTTTTTTGAGTTTGACGATCTTGCCATCGAAGCCATGGGCGATATCGGCGGAAGGGTCGATGATGCTGCGGGCGATGACCTCACGGGTCTGGGTTTGCCCCCAGCCTTTGAGCGGCGGGCCGTAGTCGACTCCGGCCCGATCGACCTGGTGGCACATGACGCAGCGCATGATGGCGGCTTTACCGCGCGTGGCGTCGCCATTGAGGGCGAGCACGTCCTTGACGCCGAAGCTGGCTTTGGCGGGCGCGGGCGGGACGGTCATCGCGTTGACAACGATTTTGGCGGGGTTGTAGATCTTGCGTTTCGCGAGTTCGGCCATGAGCCCCATGTCCTTCCATGCACCGGTACCTCGTTTGAGGAGCCAGTAGGCCGCCTTGTCCTGGACGGGTGAACCTTGGGCGGCAAGGTCAAGCATGGCGCTGGCGGCGCTGGCGTGATTGATGAACGAGATGGACTCGACCGCGAAGGAGCGTTGTCCCGGGGTGAGTTGGTTGCTGAGGGCGCGCGCTTTCAGATCGGCCACCGCAGCGCTTGGCCAGAGGCGCCAGGTCAGGCGGGCGAAGGGGTCGCTCCATGTCTCCGGGGTATTGGATCCAAGCGCGGCACGAAGGACTTTCCAGATCGCGTTTTCCTGGTTTTCCGCGCCGAGCCCGATGGCCTCGAGGTAGTTTTTATCCTTCCCGTCGTAGTGTTGGGCGACCGCCAGCAGGACCGGGGCCGACTGGTCGGCGGGGCGTCCCCGCATCGAGAGGGCGGCTTCGCGGCGGACCGCCGGGACGGGGTCGGTGGCGAGCTTTCGGGCGTAGGGGAGGATGTCGATCCCGGCGCGCTGGAGGGCGCGGTAGGCAGTGATGCGTTTTTCCGGGTTCGGGTCACTCAGCAGGCTTTCCGTTGCCTTGATACCTTCCTTGCCGAGGTAGGGCAGCAGCCAGATGGCGCGCGCGGCGATCCATCGGTTCGGGTGCTCGAGCAGTTGGGAGACGGCGTCGAGTGAGCCGGCGCCCGATTTTTTGAGGCCTTTGAACCCAAGATAGCGGACGTTGACGGCAGGGCTCGAGAGGGCGGTGATTTGTCCCTCCGTGGTGGCCAGATCGATGGCGGGAACGTTCGGCTTGAATCCCTTGGGAGCGATGCGGTAGATACTTCCTGAACAGGAATTATCGAGGTCACCGTGACCGCCGACGCGGCCGTCAAACCAGTCACAGAAGTAGATCGCGCCGTCAGGCCCGACCGTGACATCGGACGGGCGGAACTGGGTGGGGGTTTCCTTGCCCTTCCAAGTGCTGGGTCGGGGGCCCTTTTTCCCCCGGACGAAATCCGACCCTTCGAAGTGCTGTTCCGGGTTGGTGGTGCAGAAGTCGGAGCGGTCGAGTTGGTAGGTGGCCCCTTTCATTTGGGGTTGGTATCCGAAGATGACATTTTTGCCGGCTTCGGCGGACAGGAGCAGGCCGTTCCATTTTTCGCCGAGGGCGCCGTTTTCGTAAAAGACGATGCCGGTGGGCGAGCCGCCGCCGTAGACGTCGCCCATATCGAAGGTGCCGGGGTCGTCCTGGCGCCAGTGGGCGCGGGCGTGGTCCTGGCCGGGGCGTTTCTCCACTCGCCAGCTACGTTTTGCATCACGGGAGAAATATCCGGCACATCCGTATTCGAGCACGTAGGAGACGCGGCAGGCGGGCGGGTCGTCATTGTCGTTCTGGAACAGGTCGCCGATGGATGTGGTGCAGTTTTCGTAGGAGTTGCGGTCGCCGTGGCCGATGATTTCGACGTTGGTGCCGTCCGGGTTCATGCGCACGGTGAAGCCGGAGGTCCAGACGAAGCCGTCGTCGCTGGGCTGGCCTGCCACAGCGCGGTGGTCGACGGTGAACGTGCCGCCGCCGCCTTTGTAGGAGCTTCCCATACGGAAGGTTTTGCCGGACCGGTCGGTGAAGATGGCGCCGCAGTTGCCATTGTTGAAGTACCACTTCCCATCCGGGCCTGCGGTGACCGAGTGCAGCGAGTGGTCGTGGTTGGTGGCGTTGAAGCCGGTGAGCAGGATTTCGCGTTTGTCCGTTGCGGGGTCGAATTTGAGGTTCCGGTTGACGTCGGTGTAGACGATGAGGTGCGGTGGTTGGGAGACGACGACGACGTTATCGAACACGGCGACGCCGAGGGGGGCGATCAGGATTTTTTCCTGAACAAAGGTGTGTGATGTGTCGCATTTCCCATCGCCATTGGTATCTTCCAAGACGGCAATACGGTCGCCGCCCGGACGCCTGCCGTTGTGCCGGCGGTAATTCACACCCTCGGCCACCCAGATCCGACCTTGGTGGTCGATATCCATGTTGGTCGGGTTGAAGAGGTGGGGGGAATTGGCCCAGAGGGTGACCTCGAGCCCCTGCGGGACTTTAAAGTACCCGAGATCGACGTGGCGTGGTTTCTCGTTGGGGGCCCAGGCTTTTTGGATCGCCTTGGGTATTTTTGCCTTATCTACCTTCGACCCTTTTTCTTTTTTTTTAGGTCGGGCCGTTGCATCGGCTTTTGTTTGAGCAGTGCGTCGGTCGGGAGTTTGACGGGTTTATCCTTTTTAGGCCGATCCAGATTCACGTTGAGCATTGCCTCGGTGACGGCTTTGGATGGGACGCCGTCCTTGGGCACCTCGCCGCGGGCGAGCCAGACGATCGAGTTGAGTACGAGTTTGCGGAAGTCGTCGATTGCCCAGTTCCGGTGGTAGTGGCCACCGACGAAGCCGATGCCACGTCCCCGGGATGTTTGTTGCGGGTCGCGGCACCACATCAGCGCTTGTTCAGTACCGAAGCCGTCGTCGCCGTGTTTGTTCCAAAGGTTGATGTAGTGGATGATTTTTTCCGGAGTGGGTATGGCGGTGGCGAGTGGGTGGCAGCCATCGCATTCGTCCTCGGTCGGGAAGCGCATGTTCCAGTAGAACTCGTCGTAGGCGATGATGGGTTTGGTCAGCCCGTGGGCCACCGGATGGCCTTTGCGCGCCGTCATCTCGGCGATCCAGTGGGGGTTGACTGACCAGCCGGTTTCCATGTAGCCACCGATCCAGTGCTTGAAGTACTTTTCGCCGACCTCTTTGCTCGGGTGGACGCCGTAGTGCATGAACATGATGCCCATGCCGGATTTGACTTTTTGATCCAAAAATTCGACTTTGTCTCCAAGTTTGCCGCCGGCGTCTGCGTAGATGATGCAGGCGTCGACGTCCTTGAAGATGGATTCATCTTTCGGCCATCCGTACCAATGGACCTTGGCTTCGACCTCGAGCCCGCTTTCGTTCAGGGCGTCGGCGAGCAGCATGCAGCCGGCGCGGAATTCGTGTTCCCCGTTGCCATGGCTTGGAGGGCCTGCGAGGAAGAGGATCTTTTTCTTGGCAAAGACGGGTGAGGCGAAGATGAGCAGCAGTGCGGTGAGTCGGACGATGAATTGCATGATGAGTGGATGGTGAGTGGATTTGATGGCGATTGGACTAAAGCTACGGTGGAAGTGGCGACACTATTTCAAGTTTATCCAAAGCACAAGGGGCAAGAATAAAAGAGTGATTGCCCGGTGGTCGCCGTGGTGGCCGGCGCTAGAGGTTTGCGGCGGCGGCCTGATCGAGGTAGAAGGCGGCATTCGGATGTTCTTGCAGGTAGGAGGCCGACACGATGTTGTTGACCGGGCCTTGCACGGCTTTTTTCACGATCGGCGCCTTGCCGGGCCCCCATGCCATCAGAACGATGCGGCGGGCGGCGAGGATGGTGCCGCAGCCCATGGTGATGGCTGCAGTGGGCACATGTTCGATGCCGTCGAATGATGGCGCTGCGTCTTCGCGGGTGATTTCATTGAGTTGGACGGCGCGTGTGCGCGAGTCTTTGGGCGAGCCGGGTTCGTTGAATCCGATGTGACCTGTGCGCCCGATACCGAGGATCTGCAGGTCGATGCCCCCGGCGGAGGTGATGGCCTGTTCATATGCCTCGCAGTGTGCAGGGATATCGGTCTCGGCGATCATCCCGGATGGGAGGTGGATGTTTTCAGGTTGGATGTCGATGTGGTTGAAGAGGTGATGGTGCATGAAGAACCAGTAGCTTTCCTTATGCCCGGGCGGGAGGTTGACGTACTCGTCGAGGTTGAAGGTGATCACGTTGGTGAAGGATAGTCCCTCTCCCCGATGGAGCCGGATGAGCTCACCGTAGTAGAGGATCGGGCTGGCACCCGTGGCCAGACCGAGCACGGTGGGTCTGCCGGCGTCGTCGTTGGCGCGGATCAGGTCGGCCGTTTCCGACGCGAGTTGGGTGGCTGCGGCCTGAGCATCGGCGAAAACCTTGACGGGAATCTTGTTCATGACGTGTGGCTTTAGGTGATAAACGCGCAATGATCAATGCTCATCAAAAGAAAAAGGCGGCGGGAAATGTTCCGGCCGCCTTTGTTGGTGAGCTTGTCTGTTAGGGAAGGTTGGGGAGCTCGATGAAGCCCTCCAGTTTGCGGATGCGGGTCGGGTGGCGCATTTTGCGCAGGGCCTTGGCTTCGATCTGGCGGATGCGTTCGCGGGTGACCTGGAACTGGCGGCCGACTTCTTCAAGGGTGCGTGAGTAGCCATCCTTCAGGCCGAAGCGTTGTTCGAGCACTTCGCGCTCGCGTTCGGTGAGGGTGTCGAGGACATCGCCGATCTTTTCCTTGAGCATGGCGAAGCCCGCTTCCTCCATCGGGTTTTCAGCGGCCTTGTCCTCGATGAAGTCACCAAAGGACGTGTCGTCCGAGTCGCCAACGGGTGCCTGGAGCGAGATCGGTTGTTGGGCCATCTTCAGCACGGCGCGGACACGTTCGACCGGGAGGTGGATCTCCTCGGCGATTTCGTCCGGGCTGGGTTCGCGACCGTATTCCTGCACGAGTTGTTTTTGCACGCGCATCAGTTTGTTGATGGTCTCGATCATGTGGACCGGGATCCGGATAGTGCGTGCCTGGTCGGCAATCGAGCGGGTGATGGCTTGGCGGATCCACCAGGTGGCGTAGGTGGAGAACTTGTAGCCGCGGCGGTATTCAAATTTTTCCACGGCCTTCATCAGTCCCATGTTTCCTTCCTGGATCAGGTCGAGGAACGAGAGTCCGCGGTTGGTGTATTTTTTGGCGATCGAGATGACGAGGCGCAGGTTGGCTTCGACCATTTCGGTTTTCGCCTGATAGGCTTCGCGTGTGCGTTCGCGCAGTTTTTTGCGGGTCTCGGCGAAATCCTCGACTTTGTTCCATGCGAGTTGTTGGATTTCGCGCACTTTGGTTTCGAATTCTTTGTCGCCGGGTTTGGTCTTGAGTTTGCGTTCGTATTTCCAGAGTTTTTTCTGGTTGTCCTCGACACCGACGTTGAAGTCCTCAACGACTTTTTGTTTGTAGTAGAACCGGTTGTAGAGGCGGGCGATGGAGGTGATGTTCTTATCAAAACTCTCGATGAGTTTCTTTTTGCCACGCGGGTTTTTTGCCTGGAGTTTGCGGAAGATCTGGTCGTTTTCCTCGTGCAGGTTGCGGACTTGTTCGCAGAGTTTCGGCAGGGCGCGCATGTAGCGTTCGCGGCTTTCGATCTTTTTATCCTGGATGATGCGGTCGAAACGTTCCTTGCCGCGGCCGAGACGATCGGCGAGGTCGAGGTATGAGGTGGCGATGAAGCCGAACTTGTGCAGTTCGCTGTTGGCGGCGATTTCGGCGTCTTCGATGCGCTTGGAGATTTCCACCTCCTGTTCGCGGGTGAGCAGGGGGACCTGGCCCATCTGCTTGAGATACATCCTTACCGGATCGTCGAGGATATCGAGTTTCTGGTCGGTCTTGGTCGCATTGACATCGTCGGCGTCCTTCTTGCGGTCGCGGTAGGAGTCGACTTCGGAGGCGTCGATGACGTCGAACTCCATTTTGCGCAGGCGGTCGAGGATGGCCTCGACGTCGGCGGGGTCGACCAGATCGTTGGGCAGGATGTCGTTGACATCGTCATAGGTGAGGTATTCCTGCTCCTTGGCCAGCTTGATGAGTTCGCGGATCTTCTCCTGGATTTCAGGGGTGTCGATACGGCTTTTCGCGGGCGCTTTTTTGGCCGCTTTTTTCACAGCAGCCTTTTTAGCGGGCGCTTTTTTGGTGGCCACTTTTTTCACTGGGGCCTTTTTGGCAGGAGCTTTTTTCACAGTGGCTTTTTTGGCGGCTTTTTTAGCTGGAGCTTTGGCTGGCTTTGAAGCCGCTTTTTTTGCGGGGGATTTTTTGGCCACCTTCTTGGAGGATGCCTTTTTTGCCGCTGTTTTTTTGGTTGCCATGGGAGTGGTTGAAATTGGTGGGGGATGGGGGATAGATACACCCCACCCATTATAGGGGGCGAGGGCGGGATGCCAACGCGGCGCGAATCTCTGCGAGGTATACGCAGAGGTCAAGGCTAAACTTGCCAGATTGCCTTGGAAAACCTAGAAGGTAGGCAGATGCCGAGGCCCTGCTTGCAGGGTCGAGCGTCAATCGGGGCGGTTGTGGTTGTGGTTGGTTTGATAGATGGGACGCGCTATTCCCTAACGCGGCTGATATCGGCACCGAGCATAACGAGTTTATCGTCGATATTTTCATAGCCGCGGTCGATGTGATAGAGGCGGTTGATTTCGGTGGTGCCTTGCGCGCAGAGGCTGGCGAGGACAAGTGCTGCTGATGCGCGGAGGTCCGAGGCCATCACGGGGGCTGCTGACATGGTATCAGTGCCCTGGATGACGGCGGTGCCGTTGTCGACCTTGATGTTAGCGCCCATGCGGGTCATTTCTGCACAGTGCATGAAGCGCTGGGGGAAGATGGTGTCCTCGACCACGGAGATGCCCGGGGTGATGGCGAAGAGGGCGGTGAACTGGGCTTGCATGTCGGTGGGGAATCCGGGGAATGGGGCGGTGACGATATTGGCGCCCTTGGGTTCCTTGCCTGGTTTGACGGTGCAGGAGTTGCCGGCCTCATTGAATGTGACCTGGTGCCCCGCCTCGATGAGTTTTTCGGTGGATGGAACGAGGTCTTTTTGGCAGACGCGGTTCAGGGTGACTCCGTTTTCCGGGCATCCGGCCATGGCGGCGACCACCATGAAGGTTCCGGCCTCGATGCGGTCGGGGATGACGGTGTGTTCGGTTCCGTGGAGTTTTTTGACGCCTGTGATTTTGATGCGGCGTGTGCCGGCGCCCTCGATTTTGGCGCCCATTTTGATGAGGAAGTTGGCGAGGTCGACGACTTCGGGTTCGCAGGCTGCGGATTCGATGGTGGTGGTTCCCTCGGCGAGCACGGCGGCCATCATGAGGTTATCGGTGCCGAGCACGGTCGGGCCGTGTTTTCCGCGGAGGTCGACGACTTTGCCATGCAGCCCGTCGGGGGCGTCGATCATCATGTTGCCGCCTTCCATATCGATGCTGGCGCCGATGGCTTCCAGACCTTTGAGGTGGAGGTCGACGGGGCGGTCGCCGATGATGCAGCCGCCCGGCAGGGAGACGCTGGCCTTGTGCAGTCGGGCCAATAGCGGGCCCATCACGCAGATGGAGGCGCGCATTTTGCGTACGATCTCGTAGGGGGCATTGTGGCTGATGGTGCCTGCGGTGATGCGTACGGTGCCGCTGGATCGTTCGACCTCGGCGCCGAGGGCGGCGAGGATTTGGATCATGTAGTTGGTATCCGAGACATCGGGTACGCGGCGAATGATGCACGGCTGGTCGGTCAGCAGGGTCGCGGCGAGGATGGGCAGGGAGGCATTTTTCGAGCCGGAGATGTGGACGGTGCCCTTGAGGGTAGAGCCGCCGCGAACGAGGAGTTTATCCATGATTGAATAGGGAGTGGGAAATAGGGAGTGGGAAATGGGGATTAGGAAATGGGAGCAATTTGTGGCTCTGGGGAGCCAGGATGAGATGCGATGGGGAAGCGGGGGATTTGATTGAGGTCTTTGTGGGTGGCGATGTCTGTGAAGCCAGCTTCTTGAAGCATGGATTCGACGGATGACGCCTGATCGTATCCAATTTCCAGGGCAATCATTCCGCCTGGATGGAGATGCGAAGGGGCTTGCTGAATGAAATTACGCAGGATGTCCAGCCCATCTTTCCCGCCGAAGAGTGCGGCGGGGGGGTCTCGGAGGACTTCGGCGGAGAGCTTTGATCGGTCAGTTTCCGCGATGTAGGGGAGATTGGCGGCAAGAATGTGGAATTTTTCACCCTCGAGATGGGAGAATAAATCGGTGGTGCAGAGTGTGTGTCTAGGCGTTCCCAATAATAAGGCGTTTTCTGCAGCAAGGGCGAGGGCGTCGGGCGAGATGTCGGCGAGGACGATTTCCTGGCATCGCCCGCCGAGTTCCAGGGCGAGGCTGAGGCCGAGCACGCCGGAGCCCGTACCCATGTCGAGAATGCGCAGTTGGTTGGAAACTGGTGGCGCGGGATCCGCTTGTTCCTCGTCGGCCTGACCGGGTTCGGCTGATGGCGGTAAAATTTCCGTGTCGGGAGCCGGGGTTTTGAGCGACGGATGGTTGAGGATGAGCGAGGTGAGTTCCTCGGTTTCGGGTCGTGGGATGAGGGCGCGGGCGTCGGTTTTGAACTCGCGCCGGTAAAATTCGACCGTGCCGAGCAGGTGCTGCAGGGGTTCACCTTCGCCCCGGCGTTTGAGCTTTTCACGAAGCGGGGTGAGTTCGGCCTCGGTCATCGGCCGGTCAAACTGCATGTAGAGCTCCACCCGTGAGCAGCCGATTTGGTGGGTGACGAGCAGTTGCATATTGCGGCGTGCATCGTCGATGCCTTTTTTTTCCAAATAGGCGGTTCCTTTTTCGATGGTGTCGAGCACGGTGGTCATGTTTTGGAAGTCGGGGAGTCGGGGAGTCGGGGAGTCGGGGAGTCAGGAGTCAGGAGTCAGGAGTCAGGAGGCAGGAGGCAGGAGGCAGGAGGCAGGAGGCAGGAACAGAATTGATTGACGAGTGATGATTGTTGATTTTCGATTTTTGAAGTAGGCTTCCGCCTCTGCGCCAGCTCTTCACTTCAGCAATCAACAATCGTAATTCAACAATCATCAATCATCCGACCACCGTCGG
>JARFRT010000393.1 GCA_029287105.1 Akkermansiaceae bacterium
GTCTCGTGGGCTCGGAGATGTGTATAAGAGACAGGAGTAAGCCATGCAAGCGGTCATAGTGCCGCTTGTTCACCACCCGTGCCATTTCATCACTCCAGGGAACCGTCACCAGCAATTTTTCAAACGCCTCGATCAGTGGCACCTTCACCGCCTCATGAACCACCACATAATCAGGGGAAAAACACGTCTGCCCGCCATTGAAGAATTTTCCCGCCAGAATCCGGCGCGCAGCCACCTCGATATCCGCAGACCGATCAACGACACACGGGCATTTCCCACCCAGCTCCAACACGGTCGGGATCAAGTTCTCAGCCGCCTTGGCCGCCACCACCCTGCCAACCGCCGTGCTGCCGGTAAAAAAGATAAAATCAAACGACTTTTCCAAAAGCACTGCGGCGATAGAGGCGTCACCGGTCACCACGGCAACATGCTCGGGGGGGAAGGTGGCATCGATGAGCTCCGCCAATAAACCCTCGGACGCAGGTGCCATCTCCGAGGGTTTGAGCACCACCGTATTCCCGGCAGCGACGGCTTCCAACAAAGGACTCAAGGAAAGTTGAATCGGATAGTTCCAGGGAGCCATGATGAGAACCACGCCAAAAGGCTCGCAACGCACCTCGGTGCGGCACGGCATGAAATAGATCGGGCTGCTCACCCGCCGTGGCTTGAGCCACTTCTTCAACGACTTCCGAACCATCCGCACTTCCTGTAACAGAAAGAAATACTCCGCCAGATACGCTTCCTCCTCAGGTTTACCCAGATCAGCGGCGAGCGCTGCTAGTATCGCATCGCGTCTCGATACGATCGCTTGCTCCAGGCGGTCAAGAGCCTCGATGCGTCCCGCAATCGGGCGTGTATTCCCCCCGGAAAAATAACGCTTTTGGCCGGCGATCAATGAATCGACGTGCTGTTCTTCGGTTATTTGCGTCATGGAGGTATCGATGATAGGCGAAACTAATCCACGAGCGATCGTTGACAAGTGCTTATTCAATGGAATGATCACTTTATGTCATCCCCTACCATTTCAGTTATTGGAGCCGGCCTCGGTGGACTCTCGGCAGCTATCTCGCTCAAGGCCGCAGGTTACGATGTGCAGGTCTTTGAAAAAAACCCTCAGATCGGAGGCAAACTCAATGTCATGGAAATGGACGGGTTCACCTTCGATCTCGGCCCCTCCATTTTCACCCTCCCCCAGATGTTCCGTACACTGTTTGAGCGCGCGGGTAAAAACATGGACGATTACGTCCAACTTGACGCCGTCACCCCCCACTGGCGGAATTTTTTTGAAAACGATCCTACGATCGACCTCTATCAAGAACCCGAGCTCATGAAGGCCGAACTCACCAAACTCAAGGGCGACCCCGCACAACATTGGCAGGAACTGCAAAACTTCCTGCAGTACGGTCGTGAGCAATACGAGATCATCAACAGCGGCTATTTCGACAAGGACCTCGACACCCTCTGGGAGTTTATCCGCCACTACGGCTTCCAACTCATGGGCGGCAAAATTGATTACAAAAACACCATGTCCGAGTCCATCTACGAACGCCTCAGCGATCCGCAGTTGAGGATGATCTTCGAGTACTTCATCAAGTACGTGGGTTCCTCCGCGCTCGACGCCCCCGGCTACATGAACCTCATGCCCATCATCCAGTTTGACTACGGCCTCTGGTATGTCCGTGGCGGCATGTACAACCTCGCCAAAGGACTTGGCAAACTGATGGAAGAAATGAACATCCCCGTCCACCTCAATGCCGATGTCGTAGGCATCGAAAAAGCGGGAAAACGCGTCACAGGCGTCCGGCTCGCCGACGGAACCATCATCGCCAGCGACATCGTCGTCAGCAACATGGAGGTCATTCCCACTTACAAAAAACTCCTGCGCGAACCGGAGAAGTTCACCCGCAAACTCGAGAAATTCGCACCCGCATGCTCGGGCATCGTCATCCACATCGGCACGAACAAACTCTTCCCCCAGCTCGCGCATCACAACTTTTTCTATTCGGAAAACCAGCACAAGCACTTCGACACCGTTTTCCACAAAAAACAAATCCCGGAAGACCCGACCCTCTACGTCGTCGCCCCGACACGGACGGACCCAACCAAAGCACCCGATGGCTGCGACAACATCAAGATCCTGCCTCACATCCCACCGTTAGAGGAGGGGTCGGGCATCACCCACAGTGACTACGTCGCACTCAAAGAGCGCTGTATTGACAAGTTGGAGCGCTGCGGGCTAACCGGATTGCGCGAGAGCATCATCACCGAGGACCTGCTCACCCCCCTTGACATCGAGCGCATGTACCGCTCGAACCAGGGGTCGATCTACGGGGTGGTCAGCGATTGGAAAAAGAACTACGGGTTCAAGGCCCCGAAATGCAGCAGCAAGTATAAAAACCTCTACTTCACCGGCGGTAGCACCAACCCCGGAGGCGGTATGCCCATGGTCATCCTTGCCGGTCAACAATGCGCTGATCGCGTCATCTCACGCCACCCCATTTCATGACCCTGCCGTGACCGCCTCCGTCATTCTCCTGATCCCGGCGCTCGCCCTGCTCTGCGCTCCGGCGATCTGGTTGGTCCTCGGCCGCCCCCGGTTCCTGCCCATGTCCGGCAAGGCTGGAAAAGGGACGGCCATCTCGATCATCATTCCCGCCCGCGACGAGGAGGACAATATCGAGCGCTTGCTGGAATCCCTCAACCACCAGTCCCTGCCACCGCTGGAAATCATCGTCGTCAACGACGGGTCGGCGGATCGCACCGCCGAGGTCGCGCAACACCTCGGCGCCCGTGTCATCGATGCCGCACCGCTGCCCGCCGGCTGGAACGGCAAGCCCTGGGCGTGCCAACAAGGCGCCGACTCAGCCACCGGCAAGTGGTTGCTCTTCCTCGATGCCGACCTCGTCCTGGAGCCGCAGGCAATCAACTCACTCACCCGGCTATGCCAGTCGCCGGATCAAGTCTACTCAGTCTGCCCGCACCATGTCATCCGGAAAAGCTACGAGGAGCTCTCGGCCTTTTTCAATGTCCTCATGCTCGCCGGGGTCAATGCTTTCGGCCCGGAAAAACACGCCGTCGACGGCTCCGCCCTGTTTGGCCAGTGCCTGCTCATCTCCCGCGACCATTATCAGACGGTCGGCGGGCATGCGGAAGTCAAGGGTGAGGTGTTGGAAAATTTCCGTCTCGCCACCCGCCTCAAGGCACGGGGCATCAGACGCGCCTGTTTCCTCGGCAAAGGGCTAATGACCATGCGCATGTTCCCCCACGGTATCGCCGAGCTACGCGCAAGCTGGAAAAAAGGCTTCGTCAGCGGCGCAGCCAACACGCCTCCCCGTGCGCTCGTTTCCGCATCGGTCTGGATCACCGGCCTGATGTTGACCATCGTATCCGTCGGCCTGACACTCACGCCCTATCGGACGGGCCCGCTCCTTCTGTTGACTACCATCGCCTACCTGATTCACGCGGGTCAGTGTCTCTATGTCTTCAGGTTGGCGGGGACGTTTTCCGTTTGGAATGCCCTCTTTTTCCCGGTCAGCCTGTTATTTTACCAGGGTCTGTTTTTCAGCTCCCTCATTGCCAAGAACCGGGGTAGTGCTATTTTGTGGAAAGGACGCGCCATTCGTTGACATGTGGATCGAACTGCCACCACTTTGGATCGCCGTGATCAACATCATCGCGATCCCCGCCACCCACCTGCTGATCGCCTGGTGGTCGACATCCCTGCCCTCCCATTTTTTCGATACCGGAAACAAGCCCCCTGCCGCCAACCCCAACCCACTCTACGCCAGGCTGTTCATGATTCGCCGATGGAAAAACCTCTTGCCCGACGGATCATTCTGGCTGAAGGGATTCCCCAAGGCGAAGCTCAAATCCGTCAAGCCGGAATACCTGCGAACCTTTATCCTCGAAACCCGACGGGGCGAATTCTCACACTGGATCCAAATGATCTGCATCAGCGGCTTCATCGCCTGGAACCCCTACCCAGCCAATATCATCATCGTCTGCTACGCCGTGCTCTCCAATACCCCCTGCATCCTCAACCTGCGATACACGCGCCGGCGCATGAACAGGCTCCTTCATCAAATCACCACCCCCTAATGCCACAATCCAATACCATCATCTGGTTTCGCCGCGACCTCAGACTGCACGACAATCCCGCATGGAACTGGGCTGTCCAGCAAGGCCGCCCGATCACCGCCGTCTACCTTCACTCGCCCAAGGAAGAAGGCACATGGAAACGCGGCAGGGCATCGAACTGGTGGCTCTTCCACGCGCTCGCCGACCTCGCCGCACAGCTTGAAAAAGGCGGACATCAGCTCGTCCTGCGCCAAACCAGCAACAGTTTACAGGCACTCGAACAAATCATCGGCGAGACCCAGGCCCGGGCCGTGTGCTGGAACCGCTGTTACGAGCCCTCCTTCGTCAAACGCGACAGCGAGGTGAAAGAGGCACTCAATCGCTCGGGCATCGAAATACAAAGCTTCAACGGCTCACTACTACTCGACCCGCTGCAGATCCGGAACAAGGTGGGCAACCCCTTCCAGGTGTTCACGCCATTCTGGAAACACGTCAGGGAGATTGACGTCGCCCGCCCGGAGACAACCGTTGCCGCAGCCGCGAGCGCATCCGTCGCCATCGGCAGCGAACCGCCGGAGGCCCTGCGGCTGCTGCCGCATACCCCGTGGGATGGCGGCCTCAAAGAGACCTGGAACCCCACGCGCCAGGGCGGGCTCGACCTGCTTGAACTCGCCGTCCGGAAATGCCAGGACTATGACAGCCTGCGTGACCTGCCCGCCGAGGATGGCACCAGCAGGCTCTCGCCCTACCTCCACTTCGGCCAGGTCAGCCCGCGTGAATTTTTCCACCACGTCCGCAGCGGCACCCGCCATCAGGAGAAGGCGGACACCGGCATCCTGCGCCAACTCTACTGGCGTGAATTTTCCGCCCACCTTCTCTTTCACTTCCCCCACAGCCAGGATACGGCGCTGAAGCACCCTTACGATCAATTCCCGTGGGAGTTCAATGAACATCACCTGCGCGCCTGGCAGCTCGGACAGACGGGCTTTCCCATCGTCGATGCAGGTATGCGCCAGCTCTGGCACACCGGCTGGATGCACAACCGTGTGCGCATGATCGCAGGCTCGTTCCTCGTCAAGCACCTGCTCCAGCCATGGCAGGAAGGTGCCCGGTGGTTCTGGGATACACTCTGCGACGCCGACCTAGCCAACAACTCCATGGGCTGGCAGTGGGTGGCGGGATGCGGTGCCGACGCCTCGCCGTATTTCCGGGTTTTCAACCCGATCCTCCAGGGCAAAAAATTCGATCCCGACGGGAACTACGTCAAGCAATGGTGCCCCGAACTCGCCGGGCTGCCACCCGGGCTCGTCCACACCCCGTGGGAAGCCGGCCAAGCCGACTATGCCCCCGAGCACGCCGAATGCGCAAAAACCTACCCTGCCCCGGTCATCACCCACGAGCAAGGTCGCCACAGGGCGCTCGCGGCCTACCAGGCATTCAAGTCCACCCTGCCTGCCAAGCGGTAAGCCATCACCCGTCAGCCGTCGTCACGCCGGGCAATCACATGCAGGTTTTCAATCCCGTTTTTTGAGAACTCTTCCCAGAATTTCCGGGTGACCGGCTCGGCAATCTTCTTGCGCTCCTCGTCGCTGAGTTGATTGAGGTGGGCCGCTCCGTATTTTTTGTCGAGCTCACGCTCGGCCATCCGGGCAACCAGTTCTTCCCAGAACGTTTCAGCGCGCATCTCATCGTAGCTCTGGGCGTAAAACGACCCCTCCTCCTGGTCCTTGCGCAGTCGCAGTCGCTGCCGCTCAGGGTCGAGCTCAATCCGGTTCCCCTGGCCATTATGCTGCATCCGGGCGAGGATTTTCTCCAGCATGTCATCAAACCGGGCCACGCCTTCATCCGACCCCGGCTTGTGGTTCCAGAACGTCGCCCAGCATGCCAGGGTCAACATTTCGGAAAGGGTCAGCAATTCCTCATCAGTAAAACGCAGGTGCATGGCAAGAAGATGTATGAGCCAAGGCAAAACTAGCAAGATATTTGCGCAACTGATGTTGACCGGCAACAAGGATGCGCGCACTCCCGACCCGCCGACAAACCAAGCCCGGAGCGACGGAAAACCAGCCAAAACCAGCCCCCAAAAAGGACAAAACCCTGAACCCCGAATGCCTGACG
>JARFRT010000042.1 GCA_029287105.1 Akkermansiaceae bacterium
CCGATGACGCGGGCAAGGCGCTCTTTCTCAGTAAGGGATGCATCGCTTGCCACGGCATGGATGCCAACTCTCCCATCATGCCCCTCTACCCACGCCTGGCCGGGCAAAATGCCCAGTATGCCATCGACCAGATGAAAGCCATCAAGGACGGAACCCGATCCAACGGACAGAGTGCCGCGATGCGTGGCATCATGGCCGGCGTCAGTGATGAGGAAATCAAAATCATCGGCGAGTGGCTGGCCGGCAAGAAATAAGCCCGAGAATCTCATTCCCACAAACCCTTTTCAACCACGGAAAAAGCCGAATGCCCGGACGTTAAACGCCGGAAGTTCTGCCCATCCTGTCACAAAATTCACAAGCCATGCCCACATTAAGTCACGATTCCACGACTGAGGACACGCAATTGCGTTCGGAAATCGACCGCTCCCTGCGTCACCCTGTGATGTTTTTCTTCACCAGCGGAGCCGCATGGCTCGCGGTATCATTGGTGCTCGGCATCATCGCCTCGGCCAAGACACACAGCCCGGGCTTTCTCGGTGAGTGTTCATGGTTTCAGTATGGCCGGTCCTTCCCCGCCCATATCAATGCGCTGGTCTACGGCTGGGGTGCCCAGGCTGCCTTTGGCGTGATGATCTGGCTGATGGCCCGGCTTTCCCGCCAGCCGAGCCGCAACGCAGGCACGCTGCTGGTTGCCGGCCACATCTGGAACCTCGCCGTGACGCTCGGTGTCGTCGGTATCCTTCTCGGTCACGGCAGCGGAAAACATTGGATGGAATTCCCCACCTTTGTCTGGCCCGTACTGCTCGCCGCCTACGCCTGTATCGCCATCTGGGTGATGATTTCCTTCCGCGTCCGCCGCGGCGATCACATCTACATCTCCCAGTGGTATCTGCTGGGTGCCACGCTCTGGTTCCCGTGGATTTACCTGACCGCAAATCTTTATGTCAACGTCTTCGATGTCCACCCACTGATGGCCGCAGCCGTTAACGGATGGTTCCGCCAGGCCATGGTCTTCCTGTTCTTTACCCCGGTCGCCATCGCCAGTGCCTACTACATCACTGCGAAGATCACCGCGCGCGCCATCTACAACTACGCCTATTCGGTCGGTGGTTTCTGGGCGCTCGCCATCATCGCTCCATGGGCAGGTATGCATGTCGTCATGGGTGCGCCGATTCCCATGTTCCTACAGAATACCGGTGCCGCGGCCACCATGCTCGCCGCCGTCCCCTTGCTTTTTGCGGGTGTGAACATCCTCAAAACCACCAGCGGCCATGCCGACCTCGCCGCCCACAGCCCGTCGCTTCGGTTCACCGTTGCCGGGGTGTTCGGGATGATCGCCCTGGCGATCCTCGGTGTGATTCTTGCCCACCCGGCCGCCGCCAGATACACCCAGTTCAGCCTCGCCGGATACGGCTATGAAGTGCTGGCACTCTACGGCTTCTTCAGCATGTGCATGTTTGGTGCCATCTACTTCATCGTACCCCGTGTGACGCGCCGCGAATGGCTTTCCCGCCGCTTGATCCGGACCCACTTTTGGTTCTCGGTCTATGGCGTCCTGCTCATCGTCCTCTTCTGCACGCTGCTCGGCGCATTCCAGCAGGGAGCCGCCCAGGAAAACCATGTCCAGCCATGGAAACAAGCGGTCAACAGCACCTACCCGTTCGCCGTGGGAACCACCCTGGCGTGGTGTGCCATCCTCTACGCCAACATATTCTTTTTCCTCCACCTCACCCTGATGTGGCTCCGCCTCGGCCGCCGCAGCTCGCACCCGACACTGCTTCGCCGCGACCACTCCGCCCTCGGACCGCACGGACCCGAAGGTGACGTCGATGAACTCGAAAGCGCCGGTGCCTAGTCGCCGCATACTGATTACCTCCAACTGATTACCTTCCAACCATGACCCTAAAAACTTTTCTCATCGGGATGCTCGCCAGCTTTGGTCTGGCATGGATGTTCATGATTGCCATTCCCGTGGCAAAAATGGGTGAGCTTCCGCCTGTCAAGATGAACGACGAGGAGGACGCGGCGTATTATCAGCGCAAGACCTCGGGCCGCATCCTCAATGGCGCCAAAATCTACGCCTCCAACGGATGCTACACCTGCCACTCCCAACTGATCCGCCCCACTTACCTCGGCCACCAAATCTGGCGCGATGATATCGCCGGCGTGGTCAACGAGGATGGCGATACCCGCCGCGAAACCAGCGTCTATGACTACACAGGTGAAAAATACGCCCAGATCGGCTTGATGCGCATGGGCCCGGATCTCAGCAACTTCGGCCACCGCGCCGAGGCCTACGCCGCCAAGCTGGGTATCAGCGCGGAGCAGTGGATCGCAGCCCACCTCCACAACCCGCGCAGCAACGAACTGCGCCGCGGTGCCCAGGGTGAGAAAATCGACATGACCTGGTCGAACTGCCCGTCCCAGCCGCAGATGTTCGATGAAAAAGAGCCCATCGGCCAAGGCGACAGCCTCGCACTGGCCGGGAAAACAGCCAGCGGACAACAGGTCGTCCCCGGCGAGCAGGCCCGCGTCCTTGCCAGCTACCTGCTTTCCCTGAAACGAGATGATGCCCTGCCGACAAGCATGGACTATAGTCCCAAGCAACCCCAAGAGAGCAAGTAAGCGACTCACGCATTCCGCCAATTTTACCCATTTGCCTTAAAAAAATGTCCGACCCATCCACAAGCCGACCGGATCTCGACGATAACACCAACGTGATCACGGACGCCACCGCCGCGGAACGTGAGAACCACATGTTCACCGAAGGTGCCGAACCGATCTCCCTCTGGGTGATTCTCGGCGGCGCCCTGATTGTCCTGATCGCCGGCGGTGTGATCGGCGACAGCTTTTTCGACTTCAAGAACCTCGTCCGCAAAGACTACGTCCGCACCAGTGCCCCTGGCGCTGCCGGCGCCGCAACGCTGCCCAAGCCAGCGCTCGATGCCTACCTCAAGGTGGGCGCAAAAGCTTACACCGCCTGTGCCGGTTGCCACCAGCCGGGAGGCGAGGGGAATGCCGCCTACCCGCCGCTGGCCAATTCCGAATGGGTGACCGGACCCAGCCTCCGCCCGGCTCTGATTATCCTCAACGGTCTGCATGAGCCGATCACGGTCGCCGGCAAATCCTACAATGGCAACATGCCATCGATGGGATCGGGGATGGACGCCAAGCAACTTGCCGGTGTGCTGAACTACATCCGCAACAGCTTCGGCAACAAGAGCGATACCCTGATTAGCCTCGAGATGGCCCAGAATGCCATCGATCTCTCCAAGGAACGCAACGGCGGCCAAATGACCGTCAAGGAACTCGACGCCAAGTACAAGAATGACATCGAGGGCACCGCACTCGACCCCAATACCATGGTCGATCCGAAGACACTGCTTCCCGTCGCCGCTGCCGCTGCTCCCGAGGCTCCCGCGGCCGCCGAGTAAGCAACGACCCGGCCGCCCGTCCTCATTCACAATGCCCGGGGGCGGCCATTTGATTGGCCCCATGCCGTAACCCTTCCACCCACCGCCTTTCCGTCGCCCTCCTCATTACCTCGTTGCCAGGCAACGATTGCCATAAACCAGATTCGTATCACCAAAACCCACCCTGAAAAATCACTGAGCAAAATATGCTTGATTAAGAGCAGTTTACCGCTTCAATCCCCCCCCAATCATCGATTTCGGCCGTATTTTCCTGACATAAACCGCGGCAGAATCACCTTTTTTCACATCCTCTCCCATCTTCAATTCCCGTCATGAGCGACAACCACGACGATCATCACGATCACCACAATCCCGGATTTGTCCGGAAATATATCTTCTCCACCGATCACAAGATAATCGGCCTTCAGTATGGAATCACCGCAATGTGTTTTCTGCTGTTCGGCTTTTATCTGATGATGGTCATGCGCTGGAGTATTGCCTACCCGAACGAGCCGCTGCCCCAGTGGATGAGCTGGCTCTTTACCGAGGACTGGAAAGCCCAGTGGTTGAACGAGGGTAAGCTGCCCGGGACGACCTATAATATGTTAGGTGCCATGCACGGCACGATCATGGTCTTCCTCGGCATTGTTCCCCTTGGTTTCGGCGCCTTTGGCAACTACGTCACCCCGCTTCAGATTGGCGCGCCCGACATGGCATTCCCCAAGCTGAACATGGTGAGTTACCAGCTTTATCTCATCGGTGGCATCATGATGTGCGCCAGCTTTTTCATGGAATCCGGTGCGGCCAAGTCCGGGTGGACGAACTACCCGCCGCTGTCCTTTTACAACGACGCCCAGTTCCCGCACCAATTCTGGACCGGCCAGACCCAGTGGCTGCTGGGACTGGTGATGCTGATATCCTCCTCCTTACTGGGCTCGGTGAATTTTATCACCACCATTATCAACCTGCGCGCCAAGGGGATGACCTGGATGCGTCTGCCGTTTTTTGTATGGGCGATGCTGGTGACCGGATTCCTGCTGTTGCTGTCCTTCCCGCCGCTGGAAGTCGCCGGCATTATGCAGGTGGTCGACCGCATGTTCGGTTCGAGTTTCTTCCAGCCGTCCGGCTTGTATCATCAGCAGCTCGGACTTGCTGATGCCTCCGGTGGCGGTAGTCCGCTGCTCTTCCAGCACCTGTTCTGGTTCCTCGGGCACCCTGAGGTGTATGTCCTTCTGCTGCCCGCGATCGCTTGTGTGGCGGAGATTATTCCGGTGAATACCCGCCGTCCGATCTGGGGCTACAAGTCGATGGTTTACGGCGTCCTGGTGCTTGGTTTCCTCTCCTTCATCGTGTGGGCGCACCACATGTACATGACCGGAATGGGGCCGGCGATCTCGACCTTTTTCCAGACGACGACGACCCTGATTTCCATTCCCTCGGTGATCCTGCTCACCTGCCTGTTGATCTCGCTTTGGGGGGGGTCGATCAAGTTCACCTCGCCGATGATCTGGGCCTGTGCCTTCCTGCCGATGTTCGGCATCGGCGGCCTTACCGGTCTGCCCCTGGCTTTCAACCTGGTTGACCTGCACCTGCACGATACCTACTACGTCATCGGTCACTTCCACTACGTGGTGGCCCCGGGGATCCTGTTTGGCTTCTTTGCCGGAATCCACCACTGGTATCCCAAGATCACCGGGCGGTTCATGAGTAGGACCCTGAACCACCTCCACTTCTGGCCCTCGCTCATCCTGATGAACACCCTGTTCTTCCCGATGCTGATCCAAGGAATGGCCGGCTTCCACCGCCGCTGGTACAATGGCGGCGACGCCTATCTGAGCTCAGACCCGGAGAGCGCCAACGTCTTTGGCAATACCGTTGCCCAGTATCTGGATATGAACATCCTGATGTCGTGGTCGGCGTGGTTGCTCTGCGCCGCCCAGATTCCCTTTATCATCAACCTGTTCGGCTCCATCAAGTGGGGTAGGAAGGTCGAAAGCGACAACCCGTGGAACGCCTGTTCACTGGAGTGGGCGACACCAACGCCCCCCGGCCATGGCAACTTCCTCGAAGAGCCGGTGGCTTACCGTGGCTCCTACGAATACGCCCGCCCCGAGGTTGAGGAAGATTTCTACCCCCAGTGGAAAAAGCCGGTCGAAAAAGCCGACGCAGCGCCACAGCAAAACGACTAAACCACCATTCGGCAACACTCTAGCATACTTTTTAAATGGAAATTCCCTACATTGTAGAACCCCGGAAGGATACCGGGTTGAATAACTCGAAGATCGGCATCTGGCTTTTCCTCGCCTCCGAGGTGATGCTCTTTGGCGGCCTGTTTTCCGGATACATCTTCCTCCGTATCTATGCCGATTACCCGTGGCCCGAGCGTACGCTTCCCGTGCTGCCCGGTCTGATCAACACCTTTGTCCTCATCGGCTCCTCGGTGACCGTCGTCTTTGCCTGGGTCTCACTCAAGCTCGGGCAGTGGCGCAAGTTCCAGATCTACATGGCGATCACCCTCGTCTGTGCCGCCCTCTTCATGGTGCTCAAAGGGATTGAGTACCAAGCCAAGTTTGCCCACCAGGCGATCCGGCTGGATGACTACACAGTCATCGAAGGTCACGCCCACCCGCAGGCTGCCCATGATGACCACGGCGCCCACGATGCCCACGGCCCGAAGAAAAACCTCAACATCACGGCCGAAACCGTGCAGATCAATCTGCGCCGTGTCGATGACGCCTACTACGAGGTGCTCGGGGCACAGTACGACAAAGGCGGCTTCGTGCTCGAAGACGATGTGAAGCTCTCCGACGGCACCGCCCTCGGCAAAGGCGACAAAATCAGCAAGGATCTGATCGATCGTGCGAAGAAGGATTTTCTCACAGCGGTTGCCAACAACAGCGAGCTCGATATTGCCGCCAACCGCGAGGCTTGGGTGGATGTGCGGGCCGCCCTCCCCGGCAAGCGCTACTGGGAAAAGGACGTCAAGGAACTGCTCGCCCAGCGTATCAAGGCGCGTAAGGACGAGCGCAAGGACAAGTACCTGGTGCCCGTCCCCAGCCTCACCTTCGTGGCGGGTTCCGGCCACGCCGAGATCAGCATCGATCCCTACTGGGGCAGGCTCAGCAACCGCAAGCAGGGCGAAAAAGCCAATCTCAAGCTGAAGGACCAAACACTCATCTTCGGAACCGCCGCAGACAGTTCGATCGGACTG
>JARFRT010000425.1 GCA_029287105.1 Akkermansiaceae bacterium
GGTGTAATCAGGCGGATTATGACCCGTATGGTGAGGTTGGTGAGAAATCGGATGACTTGCAAGGCGATTGTTTGGCTGGTGGCAAGGGGGCAATTCGGGCGAGGCATTGGGGTGAAGATAATTGCAGAGTCAAGATTTCGAGCTTGATTTTGAGCTCGTTCTGGGCGAAGAAAGCACCGCTAACATTACCCATCCTACAACATGGCCGATAAAGAAGATATTAATCCTGAAAATGTGAAGGGCGCTTTCTACGTGGATAGTCAGTGCATCGATTGTGACCTGTGCCGCGAGACGGCACCCAACAATTTTTCTCGTGAAGAAGACGAGGGATATTCCTACGTGCACAAGCAGCCAGAAAACGATGAGGAGCGCGAGCAGTGCATTGAGGCCATGGAGGGCTGTCCCGTCGAGGCCATTGGCGACGATGGGGAGTAATCCCAATAATCCTGCGAACCCTGCCGATTCCGGTGGGCGATCGAAAAAAGCAAGGGCCCGAAACAACAAGGCGCCCATTGGGGTTCGCAAAGCGCGTGCCCGCATTCTTGCCGAGTGGCGAGGTGGGCTGGACCCACCGAATCCCGAGCGAAATATTCACCAACCCGGTGAGTATCTCGAAGGCTTGCTGAAGGCCATTGGTCTCTCGGAGGGGATCGATGAGCAGCGGTTGAAAGACGTGTGGAGCCTGGTCGCCGGCCCGTTTGTTTCCCAGCATACCGTCCCCGAGTCCATCCGTGGCGGGGTGCTTGTTTTGCGCGTGTTGCAGCCGGCGATGAAGTTTCATCTTCAGCAGATGAGCGCCAAGCTGTTGGAAAACCTTCATCGCGAGCTGGGCGAGAATATTGTCAAACAGGTGGTTTTCAAGATCGGGTAAATCGGCAAGTTATGGTCAAGTCACGCATTCACGATTGTGAGAACTGGATCTTTGATTGGTCCGGCACCCTGGTTGATGACCTGGCGATGGTCTTGAACGCCACCAATCACGTCCTGCGTCATTATGGAAAAGATGAGATCGGGCGGGATGACTTCCGGATGCGCTTTCGCCTTCCCTACTCGGGTTTCTATGATGAGATTCTCCCGGGTGTGCCGTTGCCAGAGCTGGAAGATCACTTCCGGGTGGGTTTTGCCGATTCCCAAGCGGCCGGGGTAAAGTCGCCCCTGCTTCCCTGGGCGGTGGAATTTCTTCAGTGCCTGCAGGCGCGGAACAAGCGGATGTTCATCCTGAGCTCGATGGATGCCCCGGCCTTTGACCGCCATGCGCGGGAACTGGGTGTGGATCACTTTTTTGAGGCCACCTATGCCGGAGTGCTGGACAAGCGCGATCAGATTCACCGGGTGATGGATTCCCATCAGCTGGATGCGGCGCGCACTGTTTTTCTGGGTGACATGTGCCATGATGTCGAGACGGCCAGACACGGCGGGGTTGCCTCCATCGCCTTACTGACGGGTTATCAAAATGCCGCACAGCTTTCCGGGTCGAACCCCGATCTTATGGCGGATGACCTGTTGGAAATCCTGCAGTTACTGGAAGCCGCCCGGGTGGATTAGGGGTTCACCGGAATACTCAATCCCCGCGCCTGAATCACCCCAGCCCCCCACTCTATGAAAAGTTCAGATCAAATATTCATCCGCGGCCTGCGTGTCCGCTGTTGCATCGGAGTGCCTGAGCAGGAGCGCGCCCAACCCCAGGAGCTTGTGATCAACGCCAACTTTTCGCCCCTGGTCTCGCCGGGGCCGCTGAACGATGACATCGGGCGCACGATTGATTACCATGCCGTTGCCATCCGTCTCGATGAGATTGCGGGTGCTCGTCCCCGGAAACTGATCGAAACCCTCGCCGAGGACCTGGCCGCCATGGTGCTCGATGAGTTTCCGGTGAATGCGGTCAGCATCGAAATTGAAAAATTCATCCTGCCAAACACGCGCTGCGTCGGTGTTGCCATCACCCGGCACACCGGTGAGGATGCCGCCGGGCAGGGTGACGAAAAACCCCTCGGCATTTGATGCCGAAGGCTGATGCGGCCAGTCAGTCCGTTGCCGACTGCGGCGATGATGGTATCCGGGGGTTGAATTCCGCGGAAGGCGGATGCGGCTTTGACATGTCAGGCACCATGCCCCATGATGACCTCGCCCTTTGCCCCTTACCTTCACCCTTATCATTCGGCTGACGCATGGCTAAACAGAGAAAATCAGTTGATCCTGACGCGGATCTTGTCCAACGCGCACAAGATGGCGATACCCGTGCCTTTGACGAACTCGTCATGAAGTACAACCGCAAGCTCTACGGGCTCGTCTATCACATGACTTCGAACAAGGAGGACACCCATGACCTGCTCCAGGACATCTTCGCCAAGGCTTACCGGTCGCTGCGACGCTTCCGCGGCAACTCCACGTTCTACACCTGGATTTACTCGATTTCGGTCAATATGACCCTGAATTTCCTCAAAAAGAGGAAACGCAGGGCCGGATACAGCTTTGATGACATCGATTCCGGTATCCAGAACGATCCCGCCTTCATCGACCAGGCCCACCATGCGAACCCGCGTCGGCAGTCGAATATCCATGAACTTCAAAAAAAATTGAACGAAGCCCTGCAAGAACTGTCTGAAGACCATAGATCGGTAGTGACCATGTTTGACATCCAGGGCATGCCACACGCCGAAATCAGTCGTATCCTCGGGGTTTCGGAAGGAACCGTACGATCGAGGCTCTACTACGCCCACAAGCAGCTCCAAGGATATCTCGAGGAATTTATTTCCCCCACCCACTCACCGGAAGAATAAGCCCGACCAGACAGCCCGACCACTCACCCGACCCGATCAGCGCACTGAACCAACAAGCAATCGAGCGCATAGCGAGGCAAACCCGCCGTTAATTATCCGCCGTTAATTTAAAAACTCCTTATATTCTTGCATTCCTAGCTATTTTTTTTAGAATATCGCCTAGTCTTCCCATTTTCCTGTTTTTCCCTGCTTCATTTCCCATTCCACCCCACCCATCCGACTCATGCACGACGAAAATTTTCAAGATGTCCAGAATCTGATTGCGCTTAAGCGGCACGAGCAGCCTGACGATGCTTATTTCGAGGAGTTCCTTGATGAGTTTCATCGTCGTCAGCGTCAGGAGTTGCTCCAGCGTTCGTCGCGCAGTCTCTTTTTTGAGCGTGTGAGCACCTGGTTTTCGGGTGGCAGCAAGATGCGGGTCGTCTATACCGGGGGGGCCGCCTATGCCGCGGTCATGCTGGGATTCTTTTTCTGGCCCAAGGGGGATACCCCGGTGCAGGTGGAGATGAACACCACACCGATTGAACACGTCAAGGAGCAGAAAGACATGCTCACTCCGGATAAGGACAAGGAACCTGTGCACGAGGCCTACTAGCGTTTCGAATCCAAGGAATTTGGAGCACGAGCGTGGCGGAACAACAGGGTAGCAACACCGAGCCGGAAGATGTTTCCCCTGAAACGCCTGGTGCGGAAATTTCTCAGCGGGGCGTGGGTTCTCACCGTCGGAACAGGATCTTGCCGCCGCATCCTTTGAGCGTCCGGTGGACATTTAACTTGCAGCCAGCGCGGGTGTTGACGATGATCCCAACAATGACCACCAGAAATTTTATGAAAAGAAACACCCCATCCTTGCATCGCAAACTTGCGGCACTGGCCAAGCTCGGCGTCATCGGCCTCTCGATTTCCTCCATGCAGGCACAGAGCGTGCATTTCGCGGCACTTGAGTCGAAAGGGGGCAAGGCCTCTGACTCCTCCTGTGTTGTGCTTGATGACAAGGGGACGATCGTCACCGTGGTCGAACTCGGCGCCGATGTTCAAAAAGCCACTCTCGTTGCCGGCGGTCAAAACGTGCCGCTGAAGTACATCGTCAACGATGCCGATAGTCGGGTCGCTATCTATCAGGTTCCTGCCGCATCCATGGGGATGATCAAGAAGCCCGCCCTGCCCGGTTCCTCGTTGTCACTCAAGGCATCCCAGCCGGTTTTCACCTCCGCCACCGACCGCTCCGACACGGCACGCGTGGTGAGCCGGGTCAACCGTTTTCAGGGCAAGGTCCTGCCTCTTGCCGTTATTCGTGTCAACCACGCCAAGGCGGTTCCGCAACCCGGGAGCGGAATCTATGATGCCGGCGGGAAGCTTGTCGGTCTGGTGCGCCAGGCCGTGCATAACGTGCCTCACAGTAGTTACTGTCTGCCGGCCGAGGTCATTGACCGGATCCGCAGCGACCATCAACGCAACGGTCGGGTCAGTCGGTGTTGGATCGGGATCATCATGGATGAGTTGGTGGCGGCTCCGATTGTGGAAAGTGTGCGTCCGGACTCGCCTGCCAAAAAGGCAGGGCTGGAAAACGGGGACGTCATTCTGAGCATTGGGGAGCAGCCGGTGAGTGAGTATGCCGAGGTGGTGGATGCCTTTTACTATCTTGTTGCCGGAGAGCCCAAGAAATTCAGCGTGCTTCGCGGCACGCAGGTCAAGGAGTTCGACGTCATTCCCGAGGTAAGTCCGGGGCGTTAACGGGTTTTTCAGTTCTAAGCTCTAAACCCCTGGCTCCAAGGGATGGTGACGGCACGCATGATGCGGGTCGTATTTTTTGGAGTTTAGGGTTTCAAACTTAAAGCTTAGTGACTATCTCTCCGCCCGCACAATGGCCTTCGAATTATCAAGTCTCAACCCAGCCCAGTCGGAAGCCGTCAATGCGCTGGATGGTCCGGTCCTCATCCTTGCCGGGGCGGGCACGGGTAAGACCCGCACGGTGACCTGCCGGATTTCCCATATGGTTGATCGTGGTATTGCGCCGGAGAACATCCTTGCGGTGACCTTTACCAACAAGGCCGCGAGCGAGATGCGTGAGCGCGTCGGCGACATGGTCAGCAAGAAGGCCGGCAAGGAGATCACGGTCTGCACCTTCCACTCACTTTGTGTCCGTATTTTGCGCACGGGGATCGATCGGCTTGGCTACAAGCACAACTTCACAATCTACACGGGGAATGACCAGACCGGCCTGATCAAGCAGATCATCGTGCGCAAGGGGGGGGCTCAGGAGAAAATTGAGCCAGGCCTGGTGATTTCGCTCATTTCGAAGGCAAAAAATGAACCGGGCGGCATAGCGTCCATCGAGGATCCGTTTATTGCCGATATCGCCCAGGCCTATGCCAATGAGTTGCGTGCCCAGAATGCCGTCGACTTCGATGACTTGTTGTTGCTGGGCGAGCGTCTTCTGCGTGAGTTTCCGGATGTCCGGGACATCTGCCGTCAGCGCTGGACCCGGATCACGGTGGATGAGTTCCAGGATACCAACAGCCTGCAGATGCGCCTGCTGCAGCAGCTTGTCGGCGAGCCCTATCATGTTTGTGTGGTCGGGGATGACGACCAGAGTATCTATGGCTGGCGCGGTGCCGAGGTGGCGAACATCCTCCAGTTTGAGAAGTTTTTCCCGAACCCGCAGGTGATTCGTCTCGAGTATAACTACCGCAGTTCGGCTGCCATCATTCACACCGCGAACTCGCTGATTGTGCACAACATCGGGCGTAGGGAAAAGCAGCTCAGGTCGGTGAAGCCCGGCGGAGAGCCCATACGTATCATTGCGATGCCCGGGGACGAGGAGGAGGCCCAGTTTATCGCGCACGAGATCACGGATATTCACCGGGTCGAGAAGAAGCCACTCGAGGACATCGCCATCCTCTTCCGGACGAACTCGCAGTGCCGCCACCTTGAGCAGGCGCTGCGCGAAGAGGATATTCCCTACCGTATGATCGGCGCACAGAGTTTTTATGACAAAAGGGAAGTGCGCGACCTGCTGGCCTATTTGCAAGTGCTGGCCAATCCGGATGCCGACGTGCCATTGTTGCGGATCATGAACGCACCGCCGCGCGGCATCGGCCAGTCAGCCGCCATCCTCCTCACCGATACCTCCCGCGAGCGTGGTGGCAGCGTCTGGGAATCCATGGGCGTGCCGTCCGACAAGTTTTCGACACGCGCGCGCAATGCGATCGGTGAATTCACCGAGCTGATTCTCAGCTACCGGGAGCGGATGAATGCGGGACTGGAAAACATGGGCCAGGTCCTGTTGCAAATGCTCGAACAGACCGGATACATCGAGTGGGTGATCCGGAACAGCAAAAATGAAAAGGAGTCGGACATGCGCCGCAGCAGCATCGACGACGTGGTCCAGCAGCTCACCGACGCGTCGAAAAAAGGCCTGACCTTACAAAAATTTCTCGATAAGTCGGCGCTCGCCCGTGATCGCGAGGACGACAACGATATCGAGAAACAACGTGGTGTCACCCTGATCACCCTGCACTCCTCGAAAGGTCTGGAATACCCTATCGTCTATCTTGTCGGTCTCGAGGAAGGAATTCTTCCGCACAAGCGCAGTACTGAGGAAGGCACCCGTGACGAGGAGCGCCGCTTGCTTTATGTTGGGATTACCCGCGCCCAGGACCGCTGCACCCTGACCTGGTGCGCTGTGCGCACCAAGTGGGGTCAGCAACACGCCGGAGAAATCAGTGCCTTTATCCCGGAACTCGATGACAAACACATCGAGCACCTCGACTACGATGACATCATGGGCGCCGAGGCGTCCGAGGAGGATCTGGCCAACTTTTTTGCCGACCTCCGCAGTGAATAATCCCCCGGTTCGCGGTGCCGGAACGGGTTCGGGTCGGGCGGCCTCTCCGGCTGCCGCCTATTCGCCAGCGCTCCGGGTCCTGAAATCCGTGGGTGAGCACCCCTGAAGGGCGAGGAAGCTGGTCGCGAAATACTGGCTCGAATGATAGCCGCAGGCGTGAGCGACCTCGGTGATGTTCATTTCCGTTTTTTCTGCGAGTAGTCGCGCCGCCATGCGGATCCTGCACGCGTTGAGGTATTCGATCGGCGTCCTATTGGTAGTGGTGCGGCAATAATGCGAAAACTGGCTGCGGGACAAACCGCATTGTTTTGCCATGGAATTCAAATCCCAGTCGTGCGCGGCATGATCCGGGAGTGCCTGAAGGAACATTTCCACCACCCGCTGTGACGTCGACAAATGCTTGTCGAGGGTGATTTTATTTCCCTCCAGCATGGCCAGGACCGCGAGCAAAAACTCGTTGATGTAGAGTTTCAGTCGGGTTTCGTTACCCGCCGGTTGCCGGTTTTCCACAAGCTCGATGAGCCTGGTGAAAATCCGGGTGACTTCCGGGTCCGCCTGCCACACCGATTCTTCATTGTGCTGGAGAAGCTGGGTGAGCCGATCCAGCTCATCGGCTGAAAACAGTAACCAGTCGGGCCATTTCCATGTCTGGTTGGGCCGCCTGACATCGACATCGAGGATCAGCCAGTGGAGTCGGGATGCCGAGACCTGCGGGTTGCCCACCTGGTGGAGCTGCCAGGGTCGGGTGATGGTGAGATGGCCGCTTTCGAGGGTATGGCATTTACCGTCCGACTCAAAGGCGGTCTTTCCACGTGCCAGGTAGGTGAACTCAATCCCTTCATTGCAATGGCGGTCGAGGCCCCAGGATTGGGCGTGCGAGGCGTCCCAGACGCCGATGGAACGCACCTGCGGAAGAAAGCCGGTGGCGAGTCGCCGGCCGGGGTAGGGTGCTTGTGACCAGGCGCTTACCTTGACCTCACCCCGTTGTGCGGCCTCCTTGAGCGGGTCGCAGGTATCCGCGTAGTGGGCGGATTGTTGGTCGTGGAAAATGGCAGGATCCGGGGGCATAGTGCTTGCAGGCGGGGTTGGCGCCGCCTGTTCGATATTTACCAGTATGGAATTATGGAGGATTTACAACTATAAACTCGGCGCCGATGTATCTTATGCTAAAAACAACTAGGGCTATGGGAGATCGATCAAGCGGATCGATGTGCATAGGCTGACTAACTAAAAAAATACGATGATTATTGGATGTTTTGCACTGATTGAGCCATTTACCCCGATGGAGAGGCAATTTGAGGCGATCAAGGAGCTGGGGATTGACTATGCCGACCTCACTGACAGCCACGACGGCGCCACCCTGGGGACCGAGTATGGATTTTCGGCCTCCATCAGCCTGGATTCCCACCCCGGGAAAATCCGCGACATGGTGGCCAAGCATGGAATCACCCTGACCAGTGTGTGTGCCCATGCCAACCTGCTCGATCCCGTGAGTCCGGATTCCTATGGCACGCATCAGATCATCAAAGCTATTCGTCTTGCTGCTCTGTTAGGGGTCAAGCAGGTGATCACGACCGAGGGCGACCCCAAGACGGATTTTGGTCACAACCTGAGTGAAGAACAGCGCCTTCTGATGATCGCCTCAAAGTTGCACGCCCCGATCGAGTGGGCACGTGAACTGGGTGTTGAGCTCTTGCTCGAACCGCATGGCATCATGACCGATACGGTGGACGGCATGAAGAAAATCCTCGATACCCTGGGTAATGAAGATGTGGTGGGTGTC
>JARFRT010000431.1 GCA_029287105.1 Akkermansiaceae bacterium
ACGAGGCCTTTTTTGCGGGCGCGTTGGATGATGCTCTCGCTGAGTGGGGCGAGGGCGATATCGGGGAACAGGGTGATGATATCGATGCGCATGGGCGGCTAGAGTCGGGAATCCCGGGCTAAGAATCAAGAAGTAAGAAAAGAGATTGAAGTTTGATGTTTTTTCTTAGCACGCTAGGAACGTGCTGGTGAGCAAGTCCATATATATTGTCGCAGGCGAGGTGAGTGGGGACACCCATGGTGCCTGCCTGATGGAATCCCTGCTGAACCGGATGCCGGGAGTCGGCTTTCATGGTGCCGGTGGTCCTGCGATGCGGGCGGCGGGCGGTGAAGGGATCACCGATTGGGTGGAGGATGCCGCAGTGATGGGGATATGGGAGGTGTTGAAGCACTACAAGTGGTTCAAGCGGCGTTTCGCCGAGATGCTCGACGAGGTGGTGCGGCTTCGTCCCGACGTTTTGATTCTGATCGATTATCCGGGGTTTAACCTTCGGCTCGCCCATGCGGTCAAGGAAGCTCTGCCTGATACGCGCATCGTTTATTACATCAGTCCGCAGGTCTGGGCGTGGAACAAGGGGCGGATCCCGAAGATGGCGGAGACGCTCGACCTGATGCTGTGCATTTTCCCTTTTGAAAAAGAAATTTTCGAGTCGGCGGGACTGCCCACCGTTTTCACCGGACACCCGCTGGTGGATGAACTGGAGGAAAAGCGGATAGCGGTCACCCGGGATGAGGATTTGATTGGCCTCTTCCCCGGCAGCCGGGAGCGCGAGGTCGCCCGGCTTTTCCCCTTGATGGTCGAAACCGCCCGCCGGTTGCACTCGCATCATCCGGATTGGCGGTTTGAGGCTGCCGCGGCGTCGGACAAGCTGGAAAAACGCATGGCTGAGATCATCAAGGAGGCGAAGTTGCCTGACGAATCAATGATCACGTTGAAAACCGGTATGAGTCACTCACTGATGCAGCGCGCCACCTGTGGCGTCGTTGCCAGCGGCACGGCGACCTTGGAAGCGGCGGCCCTGGGCTTACCCTATTGCCTGGTCTACAAAATTTCCTGGCCGACCTGGGTGATGGGTAAGTTGCTGGTGAAGGTCGATTTCATCGGCCTCGTCAACATTCTGGCCGGAGAGAAGGTGGTGGAGGAGCTCATCCAAAGCGACGCCGAGCCATGCCAGCTGGAAAACCATCTTTCCCAACTGATGACCGATGCCGGGGGCAGGGCCACGTTGCGGCAGAAACTTCTTGAAACGGCCTCCAAACTCGGCGAGTCAGGTGCCCACGAGCGTGCTGCGGCCGAGGTTGCCAAGCTTCTCGAAAACCACTGACATTATGGCCGACACCGCTACTCAGAAACCACCCCGCATCTATAAGATCTTGTTGATGACGCTCCCCGTGGGGGTTGTCGTGGGAACCATCGTTTTTATGGTGATGTATTTCTATCTTGAGCGCAAGGATGAGCGGGAGCATGCCGTGATCATATCCCACGGCTTACGTCTCGGTGATCTGGAGGACATGGTGGGCAAGCTAACCGACCGGATCGGGTCGCGTGATATGGAGACCGAAGCGGGCAGGGGCGGGTTGCGCCGCGCGGCATCGATGATCGAGGGCGGGCTCGGACCTCAGAATGTCGGGTATCCGGTCAAAAAAAGTGAGGGGGAGGCGGCCTATGGCTTGCTTTGGAAAAGTTTGTCCGTGGAACTTCGGGGTGAGCAAAATCCGGATGACGTGGTTTTTGTGGCGGCGTCCTATGCCGGCGCGGGTGACGTGGCGGACGCCACCTGTGTTTCCACCTTGATGATGCTGGCCTCGGCGATGGCACGGGAGAAGCCGGCGCAGACCCTGCGGTTTGTCTTTCTTCCCATGGACCGGGCGCCGGCGGAGCAGAACCGGTGGCTGACGAGTCGTTGTCTCGCAGCGGGCGAGCGCTGTGTGGGTATCATCGGGCTGAGGACGATGGGGAAAAGCCCGGAAACGGGAGCGGGCGACTGGGAAGTCGTGGCGCCAGCGGACGCGGACAAGGTCTGGTGGGAGTATCTCTCCAAAGGGGGACCAGGGAATGGGCGCAGCGCGTCATCCCCGCCGTCGGTGTGGGTGACCCATGCGGTCTTTTCCCCGGATACCTGGGTCGGGCAAAAAGCCGACCGGTTGGAGCGCGCCCTGGATGTGGCCCGCGAGATCAGGACTTGGCTGCTGAAAGCGGGGGGGTAGACCTCGTTGTCAGCGCCCTTTCGTTCCGGTGGACGTGCGTCTCCTGCGACGAAATTCGCACTCTTGCTAAAAAACGTCTTGCCACACGCCTCCGGGTGGGATAATCCCGCCCCGCACATCCCCGCTTTTGATGAAGCTGGACTGGGGGAGAAACGAAAATAGGGGGCATTAGCTCAGTTGGTAGAGCACCTGCATGGCATGCAGGGGGTCAGCGGTTCGAATCCGCTATGCTCCATTTTCTTTTTTTCTTCTGGTGGATGGCAACATATTGCCCCATTTTTGCCGCCTCGTGATCGACTCACCCAAGGCGGCTTTTTTATCGGCGAACCAATCACTACCATGGCCATTGAAGGAAAAGAACTCGCCATCGCATGCGCCCGTGCTGCGGAGGAAATTCAAGCCGAGGACGTCCGCGTTCTCGACCTCACCGGTGTGTCGTCGCTGACCGATTTCATGGTGGTTTGTTCAGGCAACTCACTGCCGCACCTCAAGGCGGTGCTGCGCGACGTGGAGCGACAGATCATTGAGAAATATGATGTCCACACCGTCAATTCCGAGGGGAATGCCGATTCCCGCTGGATGGTGATGGATTATATCGATGTGATGGTTCATGTCATGCATCAGGAAATGCGCGACCTCTATGGCCTCGAGGACCTCTGGGCCAAGGGCAAGGAAGTCGAATGGATGGATTCAGAACAATCCGCTGAATAATCCCGGCCGGTCACACGTCGAAGGTTGCGTCGATAACAACGCAATGACGACCATGGCCAAAAAACAAGTTGATCTGTCAAAAATCTACGGACGTATTCAGTTCGTCCGGAGTTTTCCCGACTACAAGGTGCAGGTGGTCGAGCATTTCCCCGATTTGAGAGTCAAGAAGGTGAATCATTTCCCGACCAAGCCCGGGCTGTGGAAAATTGTCACTAGTTTCCCGGATTATAAAATCCAAATCGTGAACCACTTTCCCGATTTTAAGATCAAGTATGTGAACCACTTTCCGGGGGTGCGTTGATACCTGCCGGCCGATGTGAATAAGTTGGGGATAAAGGGGTGTCGGAGCATTTGGCCGGAGCGGTTTGTGACCGGGCTGTCACCTCAACCGTTTATTTTTCGCCCTTTTCGGGGCCGGACGTTGCGTGCGGTAGCGGTTAGTGTGTTAGCGATCCGGTGAGCCTTTGACACCGGTCAAATCGTCTCCGCACGCCCCGCAATGCTTGTTAAACGTTGTTTGAAAGCCGGGGTTGTCCACAGCGGAAAGGGGGTTGTGGACAGCTTGTTCACAGTAGGCGAAGCCCGCTGGCCCGGCATGAGGGGTGAGCCGGAGAGAGATTTTTTCGGGTTCATCATGCCGCCGGGCACGGCCTGTGAATAACCCGGAGAAAACAGCGGGGTGGCGGAGGATGCTTTATTTTTTGACCGCGAAATACGGGCATGTGGTCATCCGAGTTTCGCAATGCGCGGAAGGTGATCTCCTCCTTCGCCGAAAGGGTTTGCAGCATGGGCTTGAGGGGCTGTCGGTATTGCCCGTGTGCCGGGAAGGCAGGATTATGCAGCGAGGGGCGTGAATTTTTTTACATGCGCTGCGGTGGCAGGCCGGCGGGCCCGGGCGCAGGGGAAATCAATTGACGGCGGGGGCTCGGGTTGATATCATTAATGTATCTTAATTATCAAGATTTTGAGATTACTTGATTATTTTGAAAAATAAGCACCTTTCCTGTTGACCGGGAGTGTATTATTGTGTACTAAAGGGCTCAATCAAGCACACCTTGTGTATTAATGAGCACTAAAAGTCACAGCCTGGGAGGGTCTTACCCTTATAAAATGGACGCGAAATGCCGCGTATCCATTCCGAGTGAGTGGCGTGCCACGATCTCGAACGGTGTGTTGCGACTGATGGTTTCCCACAATGAGAAACTGCCGCTCCTCAAGGTGCTGACCGAACGTGAGTTTGAGAAGATGCAGAAGGAGGTCGATGACAGCGAACGTTCCCCGGCCCAAAAGCGCAGCATACTCGGCATGCTCTTTGAGAGGTGCACGAAGTCCCACATCAATGAGCAGGGTAAGCTGAGCATCCCCAAAGGGTTGCTGGATCATCCCGGACTTGTTGCCGGTGAGGGTCTGGTGCTCTGCGGGCGCGGCGATTTCATCGAAATTTTAAACGAAGAGAACCATGCGAAGCTTCGTGCGGCCCAAGATGCGGCCATCGGAGAATTCAACGACGAGTTTGGTTTCTTCTAGGCCATTTTTACCCCATTCAAACCGCGATCTGATCGCCAATCAACAATTTCCTGTGCAACACGCTGATACACAAATGACACAACCGCTGGTTTACCAGCGAGCAAATACCTGTGCAGGGGTCGGGATGACTTGGAGGGAGTCCCGCCCCTGCACAGTACGTGTGTCGCTTTGCACTGCCTGGCCAAAACAAAATTTCCTGGATACACGCTGATAGACTGATGCAGTTCACCCTCATGAGTTATGTTGTTTACTCAAAAAAAGTTGGTAATTGCCGGGGTTGGGATGACTTGGAGGGAGTCCCGCCCCGGCAATTCTTCTGGGGTGTGTGCCGAGCGTAAGGATATGAACGATTCGCCTGAAAACAAGTATCACGTCCCGGTTCTGCTGGAGGCGGTGATGCAGTACATGGCACCTGCAAAAGGCAAGACGATCGTGGACGGCACCCTTGGCGGTGGCGGTCATAGCGAGGCGATGCTGAAGGCCGGCGCACGCGTGATCGGCGTTGATCAGGACGACCAGGCACTGGCATTTGCCCGCGAGCGGCTGGCCGGATTTGATGACAGGTTTACTGCCGTGCGGGGTAATTTTGCCAATCTCCCCGCGTTGCTTGCCAGCGTCGGGGTTGGGAAGGTCGATGGCATCCTGGTTGATATCGGGGTTTCCTCGTGGCAGTTGGATCAAGCCGGGCGAGGGTTTTCCTTTGGCAAGGAGGGGCCGCTGGACATGCGTATGGATCGTTCGGGCGGCAAAACCGCCGCCGATCTGGTCAACAATGGCTCGGAGCAGGAGCTGAAGGCCTTATTTTACGAATACGGCGAAGAACGGGCCGGCGGCAAGATTGCCCGTCGGATCGTTGAGCGCCGGCAAGAGCGCGAGTTCGCCACCACCACCGATCTGGCTGACTTCATTGCGTCGATCATTCCCCGTGGCAAGGGGCCGGCTGGCAAGATCCATCCTGCGACCCGTGTGTTCCAGGCGTTGCGGATCGCGGTCAACGACGAGCTCGGGGTGCTTCGCGAACTTCTTGAGAGCGCGGCAGCATTACTGAACCCGGGCGGACGTCTGTTGGTGATCACGTTCCACAGTCTTGAAGACCGGATGGTGAAGCAGTTTTTCAAGCATGCCTCCCAAAGTCACATCGACCGCAAGGAGTGGCCAGAGCCAAGACCGAATCCGGATTTTCAATACAAGCTTATCACCCGTCGGCCGGTTGTCGCCACGGATGACGAGATCAAACTCAACAAGCGCTCCCGCAGTGCCAAGCTGCGTGTTGTCGAAAAAATCCAACCTATCATAAAAGATGAACAAGCATCGTAGTAAAGAACGCAGAATGAGTCTCCCGGAGGTCATGCTCCTCATTCTTGCTGCCGTTGTGTTGATGGCTGCCGGAGTGACGCATGCGTGGTTGAAGAATAGCCATGTGGAGGTGATCCGTGATGTCGACAAAACCCAGCAGCGGATCAGTGATCACGAGGATTCGATCAATAGTTTGCAGGTCAAGATCGACAAGAAACTCAATATCTATCAGCTGCGTGATGATCTCGAGCGCGCGCATTCGAGGCTCGTTGCCGTGCCCGTCAGTTCTCTCGAAAAAATCCCCTCGCACCGGTTTGGCGCGGTGGCCGATTCCCGAGGTGATCCTTCAATGCTTTCCCAGAGACGCCCTTAATGAACCCCGCCGCATTTCATCGCCGTTGCCTGTTTCTCTGCCTGGTCTTTGTGACCGGGCTGAGTGGGTTATCGGCCCGACTCATTTACCTTCAGGTGGTAAGGGCGGATGACTACGCCAAAAAATCCGACCGGGTGTCGATTCGGAAAGAGGTGATCAAGGCGAGTCGCGGCTGTATCGTGGACGCCAACAACCAGCTCGTTGCCCGCAACATTCCACGCGCACGCCTCGCCCTGGATAAAAAATTGCTCTGTGACATCGGCCCGGCGACCCTGTCGCTGGCGAACAAGGAGCTGCGCGAGTCCCCGGATTGGGCGCAGTGGGACCAGAGCACGCGCAACCGTAAAATCAAGGCCCGCGCCGCCAAAATCAAAAATGAGATGCCGGCGGAGGCAATCATTGAGACGCATATCGCCCACGTGATCAACACCTTCGCGCGTCCGCTGGGGCTTCCTCCCCATGAACTGCGCCAGCGCATGAAGCTGGACAGGGAAAACCAGAAGTATGTCGTGATCAAGCCGGACCTCGCGGAGGAGGACGCTGAGAACCTGAAAAAGCTCACACGGGAGTATAGCATCCTACACAGCTTCATTTTCGAGGAGCTGCAGAAACGTTGGTATGTGATGCCGGGCATGGCGGCACACATCATCGGTTTCGGTGACCACACGGGCGCGGGAAAGTCGGGTATCGAAAAACAGATGGACCTCTACATGGCCGGCAAGGACGGATACGTGGTCAATTATCGCGACAAGTTCGAGCTGCTCGCGGTCGCCAAACCCCAGGAGATCCGACCCCCGATCCACGGCCTGAACGTCCAGCTTACCCTCGATATGGGATTGCAGGCGATTCTGGAAGAAGAGCTTGATGCCGGGCTCAAGGAGTTCTCGGCGGCCAAGGGAACCATCGTGCTGATGGACCCTAACACGGGAAGCGTGCTCGCGATGGCGAGTCGGCCCAGCTATAACCTGAACACCCGTGAAAATATCGCGGAAAACGGGTTCGACTTTGCCTCTCAGGCGATTTACGAGCCGGGCTCCACCTTTAAAATCATCGCCACCGCAGGGGCGCTCGATCAGGGTTTGGTCGAGCCCAGCACCCAGGTGTTCTGTCACTACGCCAATTATCGTCTGGGCTCGGTGAGGGTTCCCGATCATCACCCGTACGGGATGCTCAGTGTGGAGCAGGTGCTTGCCAAATCGAGTAATATTGGTGCCTACAAAATTGCCCTCCAGTTAGGGCCGGCCAAGTTTTTCAACTACTTGAAGGCATTTGGGTTTGGCGCGAAGACCAACATCCTGATGTCGGGCGAAAGCGCCGGCGTGGTCAGGAACACAGGGAACCCGACGGATTTTTCACGTGTGGCATACGGCTACGCCGTGAGTGTGACCCCGTTGCAGGTTGCCTGCGCCTACTCCGCGATAGCAAACGGTGGCAAGCTGATGGAGCCGCAGTTGCTCAAGTCGATCATGGCCAACAACGGAACCATCATTAAGCGCTATCAACCGAAGCAGGTGCGCCGCGTGATCAAGGAGTCGACCGCCCTGCAGATGCGCCGGGCACTCACTACCGTGGTCGACATCAAGGGAACCGCCAAGCGGGCCAAGGTGGAGGGATACAAGGTGGCTGGAAAAACAGGGACCACGGTCAAAATCAACCCGGACGGCGGATACCTGCACGGCCGCTATACCGTTTCCTTTGCCGGGATGATGCCCGCCGAGAAACCTGCCTTTGTTTGTGTCGTGGTCGTGGATGACCCGCAAACCACGGAGGTGAAACGATATGGCGGCACGATCGCCGCACCCATTTTTGCCAAGGTGGCCACCCGTGTGGCTGCCCGTATGGGCCTTGAACCCACCGAACCGATGGAGCCCAAGGACCCGTCCCAACCCCTCGCCCAAGCGGGCCACTAACCGCATGAATTTACGTACTATAATCAAATGCCTACCCAAGGCGACCGTTTCAGGTGACCTGGACAAGGATGTTGCCAGTGTAACCTCGGATTCCCGTGAGGTGGTTCCCGGCAGCATCTTTGTCGCCGTGCGCGGCGGTGATGCCGATGGCCGGCAGTTTATCCCGGAGGCCATTGAGCGGGGTGCGTGTGCCATCGTTTCCGAGGTGGCCCCTGATGCGGACCACGATGACCAGCTTTGTTGGGCGCATGTGCCCGATGCCCGCGCCGCCATTGCCGCCCTGGCATGCCGGTGGAACGAGAACCCGTCCGCGGAGATGAAGGTGGTGGGCATTACCGGCACCAATGGCAAGACAACCACCGCCTATATCACCCATGCCGTGATGCAGCGGGTTTGGACTCGTGCGGGCTTGTTGGGAACCGTGCAGGTGGATGATGGGGAGCAGGTCACGCCAGCCACGCATACCACGCCTGGCCCGGTCGAACTCCAGACCATTCTACGGACCATGGTCGACAACGCCTGCCGGGGTGTGGCCATGGAGATTTCCTCTCATGCCCTCGAGCAGAAACGCACCGACGGCCTGCAACTCGACGTCGCCGTGTTTACGAACTTCAGCCAGGACCACCTTGATTACCACGGCAACATGGACAGCTATTACGCTGCGAAACGCCGTCTTTTTGAGCTCCTTGAAGCCCAGCAGGGCGACAAGAAGCCGACGGCCGTGATCAATCTCGACGACCCGTACGGCCAGCGACTGGTCGAGGAGTTTGAAGGCCGCCTTTACTTCATCACCTACGGTCATGGTGTGCATGCCGACCTGCGCATGGGGCGTGAGGTGCAGACGGTGCGCGGCACCGAGTTCGATGTGCAGTTCAAAGGCCGTGATTACCACGTGCGCACTCCCTACATCGGGCGATTTAATGTCTTTAACTGCAGTGCCGCGCTGGCGGCTTGCATTGCGGCCGGGATCAAGCCACGCGACGCCGTCCGTGCCCTTGCCGATGCCCCCCAGGTTCCGGGGCGGATGGAAAAGGTGGGCACGCGCGATGGCGCCACGGTATTTGTCGATTACGCCCACACCCCGGACGCGCTGGTCAACGCCTGTGCCGCACTGCGTGAGTTGAACCCCCGCAACCTGATTACCGTGTTTGGTTGTGGTGGCGACCGTGACAGGACCAAACGGCCGTACATGGGCCAGGCCGCAGCCGAGGGCAGTGATTTTTGTATCATCACCTCGGATAACCCGCGCTCGGAAGATCCCGGGGCGATTATCCGGGATGTGGAAAAAGGCATGGTGGGCAAACGCTACCAGAGCATCCCCGACCGCATGGAGGCGATCCAGACCGCTGTGAACCTATCAGGCGAGGGCGACATCATCCTGGTGGCCGGCAAAGGGCACGAACCGTATCAGGAAATCGCCGGCGAACGAATCGACTTCGATGATCGTCGCGCAGCCTACAAAGCGATCAATTTGAAAAAAACAAAGCCGGAGGAACAGGGCGAATGAAACCACTCAGCATCACAGAAATCGTATCCGCCAGCGGCGGCGAACTTGTCGGGCATGACGCCGGCGAGTTGCTGACTGCGGTTTCGACGGATAGCAGAAACCTGCCCGCAGGTTGTCTGTTCATCGCCTTGCGTGGCGATTGCTTTGATGGTCATGAATTTGCGGCAAGTGCCGTGGCGAAGGGCGCCGGCTGCCTGATGCTTGACGCCCTTCCGGAGGATGGCGTTGAGCTTGGCGTGCCAGTGGTACTGGTGAAAAACACACTCTACGGGCTCCAGCGTCTCGCGAAGTGGTATCGACAGCAGCTCGACATCCGGGTGGTCGCCATCACCGGGTCGAACGGAAAAACATCGACCAAGGATTTTGCCGCCTCGGTCCTCTCTCAAAAATTCCATGTCAACGCGACCAGGGGGAACCTGAACAACCACATCGGCCTGCCATTGAGCGTGCTCTCCACCGAGGAGAAGGATCAGGTGGGCGTCTGGGAAATGGGCATGAACCACGCGGGCGAAATTGCCCCCCTCTGTGAGATTGCCGCCCCGGATTTGGGAATCATCACCAACATAGGCAGCGCGCACATTGAATTCCTCGGGTCACGTAAGGGGATTGCCGAGGAGAAAGGCGCCCTGGCACGGGCGCTGCCCGAGCAGGGCACGCTGATTCTCCCCGCCAGCTGCGATTTTGTTGACTACCTGATCGATCGAACCCGCGCCAAGGTCATGATTGCCGGCAATGGCCGTGGTGCAGTCCGCGCCGAGGACTTGAGGATAACCGAGACGGGATCAAGCTTCAACCTCTGCATCGACGGCTACGACGATGTGCCGGTGAAGATCTCGGTCAGCGGGAAACACATGGTTAACAACGCGCTGTTAGCCGCCGCGGCCGGCTATGCCCTCGGAATGGATGCCGAGCAGATTGGCGCCGGCTTGAATGCCGCCACGCTGACCAGCGGCCGACTGCGCCGGTATGTCTCGCACGGCGTCACCGTCATTGATGATACCTACAATGCCAATCCCGACTCCGTCGAGGCCGCCATTGAAACCCTGGCGGACCTGCCCGTGAACGAGGGGGCTCGCAGGGTGTGCGTTCTCGGGATGATGGCGGAACTTGGCACCCATGCCGACGCCGAGCACCTCCGGATCGGGAAACTGGCCGCAGGGAAAAACCTGCAGGTGGTCAGTGTGGGGGCAGCCGCGGTGAAGATTTTCCAGGGGGCGAAAGAAGTAAACGACACCGCACGGCATTTTGATGATGCCGCCGCCGCTGCCGCGTGGCTCAAGGATTACTGCAGGGAAGGGGACAACGTCCTGTTCAAAGGGAGCCGCATGGCCGGGATGGAGGACGTGATGAACCAAGCTTTTGCACTGAACTAACAATCAATTCTACCCATGTTATACTGGATTTACGAAATTTGGAGTGATGCTTATGCGGTTGGGGCCGACTGGGCACACAACCTGCGTGTACTCAACCTGCTGCAGTACCTGACGGTGCGCGCTGGCTTGGCCTGCCTGATGACATTTGTCTTGTCGGCCGTCTATGGCCCGTGGGTGATCAGGAAATTGATCTCGCTCAAGGTAGGTCAGCCGATCCGTAGTGCCGAGGAGGTGCATAAGCTCAACGAACTGCATGGAGGGAAGGCGGGAACGCCTACCATGGGCGGCATCATGATTATCGGTAGCGTGCTGGCCGCGGTGTTGATTTGTGGTCGGCCGCTCAATCCCTTTGTTGCCGTGACGACCTGTGTGATGCTGGCGCTCGGTATGTTAGGCTTTGTAGACGACTACACGAAGGTGAAGCTCAAGAGCTCGGATGGTGTCAGCGGACGAACCAAGCTGTTCTGGCAGTTTTTCATTGGCCTCATTGCGGCGACCTTTCTCTACTACAAGACGCAAACAGCGGGATACACGCTGATGAACAATCCTCTCAAGATCAGCGAGATGACATTCCCGCTGTTTAAATACCCGCTGTTTGACATGGGTTATCTTTGTATCCCGGTCTTCGCCATCATCGTGGTGGGCTGCTCCAATGCGGTGAATCTGACCGACGGAATGGACGGGCTGGCAACAGGGTGTACGATCAC
>JARFRT010000046.1 GCA_029287105.1 Akkermansiaceae bacterium
TGACTACATCCTGCTCGACACCCAGTGGATGACCGACCACCTGCGCCAGTTCGGCGGGATTGAGGTCCCGCGCGAAGACTATCTGAAGTTGCTTGCAGAGGCGCTTGCAGAAGATGGCGAGACAGTTTAGATAGACCTGTGCAGCATGCACGCCATTCATTTTGCCACCAACCACCATGACCCGATTCCGCCCCTGCATTGACCTCCACAACGGTCAGGTCAAACAAATCGTCGGTGGCACCTTGCGCGATTCAGGGGCAGGGCCCCGGGAAAACTTTGTGTCCGACCGGTCATCGGCGTGGTATGCCGGGCTCTACCGCGAATCAAGCCTGACAGGTGGTCACGTTATCCAGTTGGGCGCGGGGAATGCCGAGGCCGCCCGCGATGCCCTCGCTGCGTGGCCCGGCGGAATGCAGCTGGGGGGCGGGATCAATATCCGCAATGCCGCCGAGTGGCTTGAGGCCGGAGCTTCACAGGTGATTGTGACCTCCTGGCTGTTTGACACCGAAGGAAGGTTCCGAGCAGACCGCCTCCGTGAGTTGGCCTCCGAGGTGGGGCGCGAAAACATTGTGGTCGACCTCAGTTGCCGCCGCACCGAAAGCGGATGGACGGTAGCCATGAATCGTTGGCAAACACTCACCAATATCGATGTCACGCCCGCGACCTTGGAATCCCTTGCCGAGTGGTGCGCCGAATACCTTGTCCACGCCGCCGACGTGGAAGGTCTGTGCCAGGGGATCGATGCCGATTTGGTAGAGTTGTTAGGATACTGGGCCGGTATCCCGATGACTTACGCCGGAGGTGTGGCCGGTATCGAGGACCTGCACCTGGTGTCCGACCGCAGTGGCGGAAATGTCGATGTCACCGTGGGAAGCGCGCTTGATATCTTCGGCGGCAACGGCGTGACCTACGAGGAGTTGTTAGCCTGGAACGCCCGGTCATTATGAATGGTATCCTTGTTCTCGTAGTGGTTGTTGCACTGATTGGTCTGGGTTTTGCCGCCCAAGCCGCCATCATTCGGTCGCGCCGCCGGCACTGGATGACGCTTCGGCTGGATGAAGATCAACGTCAGGCCATCGCTGAGGATTTCCGACTCTTCGCCCGCTTGCCAATTCCTATCCGGGATGAGTTGGAGGGGCTGATGCATGTTTTTATGGCGGAGAAATCCTTCGAAGCCTGCGGCGGTCTCGAGTCCGTGACCGACCATATGCAACGGGTGATTTCCGCCCAGGCATGCCTCTTGTTAGTTCGCCGTAAACACGACTTCTACCGGAATCTACGCAGCATCCTGCTCTACCCCTCGGCGTATAAAGCAAAAAACGAACATGGGGGCGAGGATGTGCGCCTCGGTGAAAGCTGGCACTCAGGCAGCGTGATCCTCGCCTGGGAAAGCGTGATCTCAAATGGGCGCAACGACGAGGATGGTCACCACGTCACCCTGCACGAATTCGCCCACCAGCTCGATCAGGTCGATGGCGCGGCCGACGGTGTGCCCGAACTCTCCGGCGTAGGTTCCTATCGCGAGTGGTCGATGGTTTTTGGCAAAGCCTTTGCCAGCTTCCAGCATAAACTCGAAAAAGGGCGCCGCACCGTGATCGACCCATACGGCGCAACCAATCCGGCTGAATTTTTTGCCGTGGCCACGGAGACGTTTTACGAAAAACCCGACCAACTACGCGAGCACTACCCGCAAGTTTACCAACAACTCTGCCTCTACTACCAAGTCGATCCCACGGAGTGGGACGATGCCACGCTTTCTTGAGAGAGGTAAGGGCGTCTTCGCTCGGGGCTTCGACGAAAGGTGCAAAAAAGGCACGGAAATCTTCCAGACGAAGCCTGCCCTTACCTGGTATTTGGAGTTTAAAACTTAGAGTTTAAACCATGCCAAGCTTCATCCTGCCCTCTTCGGAAATCATGTCCTGATTCCAAATGGGATCCCAGACGAGGTCGACGTGGGCGTCATCAATACCGCCGAGCGTCATCACGCGGGCCTGGGCGTCAGCGGCGATCACGGGTCCCATGCCGCATCCGGGTGCGGTCAGGGTCATTTTGATGTTGGCCGTGGTTTTGCCGTCCTCTTCATCCAGCGTGCAGTCGTAGACGAGCCCGAGGTTGACGATGTCGACCGGAATCTCCGGGTCGAACACCTGCTTCAACTGATTCCAGACGCGATCCTCAAGGCTGGCGTCCGCAGGCAAATCATCGGTGCCGGCAGGGGTGGACGATTCCGCAAGCGGGTCAATCCCCAAGGCGTCGGCATCTTCGGATGAAATACGGGCCAGACCCGACTGGGTAGCCACCGTGTAGGATCCGCCCAGCGTCTGGGTGATGATCACGGCAGTGCCCGCGGGAAGCGTAAACGGGTCACCGCTCGGGATCTGTACGGCGTTGACTTCGCGGTTGGTGATAATCTCGGTTTGCATGGCCGAGTGATCACACGGCTTGGCAGATTTGTCAACTCAAGCCATGTCCGATGCCTGTTAATAGGGGGAAGGAGGAGCGAGGATTTTTTTTGATTCTCAGTTTGCATCCTGCAAAGCAGCACCTATAAGCGAAAAATACATTCGACCATGAGTAATCAACCATCGCCCGAACATTGTTCCAGAT
>JARFRT010000531.1 GCA_029287105.1 Akkermansiaceae bacterium
TATCCTCCCTGTCTGCGGCACCGCAAAAGTCACGGCTCGATAACGATCCCGACGTCGTTTATCTCAACAAACACATCGATCACCCTGTCCATCTCCTCGTCGCCAAACCCACCACCATTTACGCCGCGAAAAACGGAGGACGTCGACTCGGCACCTTCAAGGCCAACACCAAGGTGGAACTGCTCGCCATGACTGAAAAATCCTACCGGGTCAAAGGGCAGGCCATGCACGCTGGCGTCACCGGCTGGGTCGACCCCCAACTGCTCGCCTCCAAGGACAAAAACTTCATCGCCAATCTGAAAACGCTCTACAAACGCCAGATGATCGTCAAGGAGCTCATTGCCAACAAGGAGATCGCCATCGGCATGACCCTCGAGGAAGTCGAGCGCTCGCTCGGCAAACCCACCGAAACCGAGGTCAAACAGAGCCGCAAAGGCGAATCCGGCAAGTGGGACTATGTCGTCAGTGAGGAACAAAAACACTACCGCACCGTGATCGACCCCCACACCGGCCGTGCCTACCGCCAACTCTCCCACATCACCACCGAGGAAAAGTCACGGATCACCGCGGAATTTGAAAATGGCGTCGTCACCACTGTCACCCGCAAAACCAATAGCGGCCCGGGCAAAGTCCGCATCATCCCCGCACCCGTCGTGTTTCATTGGTAGTGAACCCACCCGCGCTCTGTTACCCCCCAAAAAAAGAAAAACCCTGCCGCATACCGGCAGGGTTTGAATAGGGTTTCCCCGGTCGATGGCTCGCATCGGAGAAATGAAGGTTGGCAAAAAGAATTACCTTGTCTTGCCAAAGCGCTGGAAGATGGGCTCGCACTTTTCCATCCTCTCGCCGAACTCGGCCATCGCAGACCCGAGGGCGGCTGCGACATCCTGATTCTCAAACAGCTTATTTGCCCCCTCCATTCTGACATTCATCGCATTCATGGCTTTTGTCATTTTGGCATCAAGCTTTGCTTTTTCTTCCTCGCTCGGTGAGTCAAGCTTGTCAAAACGCTGCGCAAGAGCCTCAAACTCGTCAGCAATGCCTTCGATCTTTTTGCCCGCAGCCTCGGCTGCCGGCTTGTCCGTTGCCGTGAGCATCGTATCGGCCAGCTTACCCATCAACACGATGAGTTGATCGGTGAGAATATCGGCATTGTCCGGGGTCACGGCCTCCTCAGCATCCGGCTTGCCGGCGCCTTCTTTGTCTTTTTTCTGATCACAGGACACAAACACAGTGGCACTGAGCATGGATACGGTGAGGCAGAGGACTGTTGTTTTTAATTTCATTGGGGTAGTATTGGGTTGTTTAGTAAACAGGGATTTTGACACTAGGACAAAAATGAAACATTTAACAGGTAAAAAGCAAAAAACAGGCCATTGATTCCCTCCCCTATCCCGACGACTCAACCCCCGACTTAACCCCCTGAACGGCCGTGATCCGCCGTGCCCAATCCTGCCGGTGTCAGCGCCAACGCACAAACTGATGCATTATCGGTTTTTTTGATTGGCGGAAACATTCCATGAAATAGGTTGTCCAGATACTGCAACCCCACCCAGATACCGATCTTATGAAAACATTGCTCAGCACCACATTCGCCAGCCTAGCCATCCTCACCGCTTCCCACGCTCACGAAGGGCACGCCCACTCCCCCAAGGCACCCGCAGGCGGGGCCATCACCGAAGTCCTCCACACCGGCAATGGGGCGTTCCGCTATGAGACGGTACCGGGATTTGGCAAGCTCCCCGACGGATCGAAGCTCGGCCCGACCCATGGCGGCGTCGCGATCGATGCCCAAGGCCTGATCTACGTCAGCACCAATGGCGCCAAGGCAATCTGTGTGTTCAAACCCGACGGCACCTTCGTCAAGTCGATGACACCCTCCGTCCAAGGTATCCACGGCATGCAAATCGCGACCGAGGGCGACAAGCAGTATCTGTTTGGCGCGCAACTCGGCGGAGAAAAAGACCAAAACCTGCGCGCCATCAAACTCGACCTCGATGGCAACATCGTCATGGCCATCCCACACGAAGGCACCGGTGAAATCCCCGGCGGGACCAAAGGGATCACCGGCATCGCGGTCGCACCCGACGGCTCGATCTTCGTCAGCATGGGCTACGGCTCCAACCTGATTCACCGCTTCGACAAATCCGGCAAGCTCCTCAAATCCTTTGGCGGTCGCGGCAAGGATGAAAAGAAATTCATGACCTGCCACGGCCTCGGCATCGACACCCGCTTCGGCGCCCCCCGCCTGCTCGTCTGCGACCGCGAGAAGCGCCGCCTTGTCCACCTCGACTTGGACGGCAACTGGATCGGTGAATACGCGAAAAACCTGCGCCGCCCGTGTGCCGTGTCATTTCACGGCGACTACTGCGCCGTGGCCGAGCTCGAAGCCAGGGTCGTCATTCTCGACAAAAACGGAACCCCAGTCTCGTTTGTAGGCGACAACCCCGACAAAAAGCAGTGGGCCGGATACAAGGTGAAGCCCGAGGACCAGAAGCCGGGCATTTTCACCGCCCCCCACGGACTCAGCTTCGATCAAGCCGGCAACCTCTACGTGCAGGACTGGACTGCCACCGGCCGGGTCAGCAAGCTCATGCTGATCCAATCGACCGATTGATCACCGCGACGGCACCCAAGTCCGGTCCGCCACCGGACCGGCCACGCGCTGCGGCGACAGGACCAGCCCCCTACAAATCCTTGTCAAGGCCAGGATCCCGCATCATCATGTCCCCATGCCACCCATTCCCTTCATCGCCATGACTCTGGGTCTTGCCTCCCTCAGTGCCTGTGCCCTGGTCACGGTTCCTGTCAAGGTGGCCGGCAAGGTGGTCACGACCACGGTCGGCGTTGCCGGCAAGGCAGCCGGCGCCGGCATTGACGCCCTGAAAAAAGACGACGAGCCCGCTTCAGAACCCGCTAACGGAGAATAAACGAACATCAAACCATGCAACGACGCAATTTCCTCAAGGTCCTCGGGGCCTCATCCGTCCTGCCTTCGTCGCTTTCCGCGGCAACGGCCAAAGCCAGTCCCGATGACATCCTCGTGGATGCCGTGACCTTCAAAAACAAAGGCGGCTGGGTGACCGACCCCCAGTTTATCCAGCAAATGGGGTCGCCCTACCTGCTCGCCCACGGCGCAGGCCAACCTGTGGCAAATGCCGCGACAACCGTCACGGTAAAAAACGCGGGCAGCTACCACGTCTGGGTGCGCACCAAGAACTGGGCCCCCGGAAATTGGGAGGCACCGGGGAGATTCCAACTCATCATCAACGGCACCACGAACAAAACCGTCTTTGGCACCGAGGACGGATGGGCATGGCAAAAAGGAACAACGGTAGATCTCACCGCAGGGGAATGCACGCTTGAGCTTCACGACCTCACAGGATTCGAAGGTCGCTGCGATGCCATCTTCCTTACCCGGGACGGCAGCACAACACCCCCTGACAACGTCCAGGAGTTGGCAACATGGAGGCGGCGGCATCATGGACTGGGACTGGATGTGGACCAATCCCATACCTTTGACCTGGTGATCGTCGGCGGCGGCATCGCCGGTTGCGCCGCAGCGCTCGCCGCAGATGAACAGGGCATCAAAGTGGGACTCATCCAAAACCGCCCGGTGCTCGGCGGCAACGCCAGCGGGGAAGTCCGCGTGCATACCCTCGGCATCCAGGGAAAAGTCTCCCGGCTGCTGAAAAAAATCGACACCAAACACTGGCCAAACAACTCCCCGGACGCGCTCAAGGACGATGTCAAACGGCAGGCCTCACTCGAGGCGGCCAAAAACGTCACCCTCTTGATGGACACCTCGGTGACCTCCGTGCAAATGGACGGCAAAACGATCCGCAGCGTCGAGGCCCGCAGCAACACATCGCATCACCGCATCCGGGTATCCGGCAGCCAGTTTATCGACTGCACGGGCGATGGCCTGGTCGGCTTCATGGCCGGCGCCAAGTTCCGGTACGGACGCGAATCCAAACATGAATTCGGCGAGCAATGGGACAAGTTCGGCGAACTGTGGAGCCCGGAAAAAGAGGACAACCGGGTCATGGGCACCACCGTGATGTGGCGCAGCGCCCAAGGGAAAAAAGCAAGCCGCTTCCCGGCCACTCCCTGGGCCAAGGATGTCGCCAAGACCTACGCCGAGAAAAAAAGCGAGTGGTACTGGGAATACTCGGACAACGACAGACACCAGATCGACGACGCCGAAGCCATCCGCGACCACATGTTCCGCGCCGTCTACGGGAATTTCTCCAACCTCAAAAAAAACCCGGCCCATGCGCGACTCGAGCTGGAATGGGTTGCGTTCATCGGTGGCAAACGGGAGTCACGCCGGATCACCGGCGACCATATTTACACGATGAACGACGTCACCCGGGGCACCGAGTTCCCCGACAGCGTAGTCATGGAAAAACGTGAGATTGACGTGCACTATCAGAAAAGCCTCAAAGGCTTTGTCGTCGACTTCATTTCGAAGGCGCTTTTTTACAAGCTCAAGAGCCATTACTACATCCCCTTCCGCTCACTGTATTCCAAAGACATTCCGAACCTGATGATGGCGGGCCGCTGCTTCAGCTGCTCCCACATCGGCCTGGGCGGCCCGAGGGTCATGAACACCTGTGGCCAAATGGGCGCAGCCTGCGGTTATGCCGCCACCCTTTGCAAAAAACACAAAACCAACCCACGCGGCATCGCAGCCAAGCATATCAAGGAGCTGCGAAGACTCATCGGTTTTTAACCCGTGGGGCCCGCTCCAAGACGCAAGACGTGCTCTGAAAACCCTCCGCATGAAACGCTTTCTCTACACCGCGATGTTGCTCAACTTCCTGGTGCTGGTTGGCACGGGCGGCCTGCGCTTTTTCACCGCCTTCAACATCAACCTGAGCCGATTGCACATCTTCTCAGGCGTCATCCTGGCCATCCTCATTCTCATCCACCTGGTCGACCGGTCTAAAAACCTGAAAAGCATCCTCCTGCCACGCCGCAGGTCGCCCCGGACCAATGTGTGGCTGGCGCCTGTCATCGCCGTGCTCGCATGCGCCACCGTCTGGGCCACGGCATGGCTCGGGGCCCAGGGCGTCTCCCAACTCATGTCACTCAGCTACGAGCAACGCAACCACGCCTCCATTTTCAGAAACCAGGATAACGTTGCCTACCACAACGATGACCGGTTGATCCGCGTCACCAAGCTCACCAGCACCGACGCCGCACTCGACCTCGAGTTACTCTGGAAATCCAGCCCTTCAGGGTGTGCCGTCGCCATCTGGGCCGAAACAAAATCGGGCAGCATCATCGAAACCCTCTACCTCACCGGATCACTCAAGTACAGTGAATTCCATCCGTGGGAACAAGGTGCCGCCCGGCGCGGGGTGATCCTTCCCGTCTGGAGACACCGCTACACCGCCGTCTGCGGCGTCGACCCGTCAGGCGTCGCCGACCTGGTATCCCAGCCGACCATCAACCACCAGTGGCTACTCGACCATCACCTCAACGCCGCCGCGGAAACCTTTGTCCTTTTTGCCGAAGTCAACCGGCCCAACGACGACTCACCGTCCCTGGTCTATGCCGCCAGCATCGATCCGGAATCCCGGAACCCATACACGCTGCTGACTCTGGTCGGCCACAGCAAGGGCAGTGAAAAGGACGGCGAACTCAATTACGACCTCTCGGTCCTGCCCGCAGACAGCCAGATCGTCGAACGCATCCTCGTTAAAACAACTTTCGCAAAATCATTGATTCCAGCAGACCCGGCAAAATCCGCACCCTAGAAAAGCAACGTGCGACGCACTACATCAGGCAGTGTGGTCAGGCCGTCTTCAGATCCGCGCACAAACCGGATAAGCGCAGCCCCGAGGAGTTGCCGCCCAGTAGCCGAAACCCTCTCAGGCAAAATCGCATGGAGCCGATTAATCAAATTAACACATTGCTATCAGACCGAGGTTCCTCTATACGACACACGCCTATTATCAGCCTGCCCCATCCCCATCATGCCTAGAGTCATCATTTCCGAACCCGGAACAACTCCACAACCCTACCGCTTCAAACTCGAACGGAATCTGATCAAGATCGGCCGGGGAAGCGATAATGACATCGTCATCAAATGCGGTTCAGCCTCCACAAACCATTGTTACATGGAACGCGTCGAGGGCGGCTATGTCATGCGTGACAAAGGGTCGACTAATGGCATCAAATTAAATGACACCCCCATGGAGGCCATCGACCTCTACGATGGCACCGAAGTTCTCGTGGGTGACATCCCCGTGACATTCCAACTCACAGACGATGAACTCGAAACGCTGAGTCATGAGGAATTTACCTCCCATCAGAAAAAAAAGCTCCCGCCTGTGGATGAGGCACCCAAGCCCAGCAGGATAAGCACCTCGTCCCCTCGTGCAACCCACGCCCACCGACCCCAGCCAACACTACAAAAAAGCAGTAGTCCCTTCAGACCCCTGTTGGTTTTCATCCTCCTTCTGTTAGCCCTCTCCACAGGCCTGACCTTGAGACACCTCAAGAGAACCGGCGACTTCCTGCCAAGCAAACTCATGGGTGGCACCCCACAGGAAAAACCAGAGGGGGAAACCGATGCCCCAACCAAGGGGGAGGAAGAAAGTAATGGCACCGGGGATGAGCCCGTGACCGATTCTGAAATGTAACCAAGCCCACAGCGGGCCAACCCCGAACCCGCCGCACCCCCGATGGCATTATCCGGAGCCTCGCCGCGGCGATAAGGATCTTTTTCTTATTTTTTGTTGAGCCATGCATCCGTCGCGTAGCGAGCACGTGCCAGGCAGGCAGCGTCCTCAAAAAACCGTCCATCCGCAACCCATGGCCTCACCTCAGCCGATAGCGAGGAAGTGAGCTTTTCGCCAAGCTCCACCGCACCAGCACCCGCGACCACGCTGCCCTGGTGCAGCAAGCCCTGTCGGGTCCGCCGCTGTCCGGCGCCGGCCATTTTCCGGCCCGTAGCGTCCGTGACGTCATAGGCAACCGGGTTGTCAAAACACGCCAGTGCACCATCCCCCTCGTCCACGGGAGTCAATCGGGCGGATTCACCCATTTGAAGTAAACTCGCTGCAAGCGCCTTGTGGATCACACAATAGCTCTCGGCACCCCTCGCCCGCGACAAGCTATGGGTTCGCGGAATCACCAGCGTGTAGGTGGTATCAATCCGGTGATCAACAATCCCCCCACCTGTCCAACGCCGGACGTAATTCAGCTCACCATCAGGCGGAAACAAGGCCTCAACATCCGCCATGGCCAGAAAATAGCCGAAACTCAGCGTAGGCTCACTCCAGCGGTAGACCCTCAGGACAGGATGCACCCCGATCCGCTCCATCAACAACTGGTCAATCGCCATATTCTCCGCCCCCGTGCGGGCCACTTCGTCCCGCCAAAATTCTAACGTTTCAAACATGTGCTCGGTCGGCATCCTCTTTCAGTGGGTTAAATGCCCAACTCCGCCTTGACCGCAACAAAGCCCTCAACCGCCTTGTCCAGTTGCTCACGTGTATGGGATGCGGAGATCTGCGTGCGGATCCGCGCCTTGTTTCGCGGCACCACAGGAAAGAAAAACCCAACCGCGTAAACACCGCGATCAAGCAACTTACTGGAGAATTTCTGGGATAAGGCGGCATCACCCAGCATCACCGGCGTGATCGGGTGATCCTTACCCCCGATATCAAATCCCGTCTGCCCCATGGCATTGCGGAAGTACGCGGTATTGTCCTCGAGACGATCACGCAACTCGGTGGATGACTCCAACATATCCAAAACCTTGAGCGTGGCAGCAACAATGGCAGGGGCCACGCTGTTGGAGAAAAGATACGGACGGCTTCGCTGACGGAGCAAGTCGATGATTTCTTGTCTACCCGAGGTAAACCCACCGGACGCCCCGCCAAGAGCCTTGCCAAAGGTAGAGGTAATAATATCAACCCGACCCATGACATCGTGATACTCCGGCGTCCCACGGCCCGTTCTCCCCATGAACCCGGATGCATGAGAGTCATCCACCATCACCAGAGCCTTATATTTTTCCGCAAGATCACAGACGCCCTTCAGGTTGGCTATGACACCGTCCATCGAAAACACACCATCCGTGGCAATCAGCTTCTGACCTCCGTTAGACCCCGCTTCCGCATCCGCCTGCTGCAGTTGGGCCTCCAGATCCGCCATGTCATTATTCGTATACCGGTAGCGCCGCGCCTTGCAGAGACGCACCCCGTCAATAATCGAAGCATGGTTAAGCTGGTCCGAGATGACGGCATCGTCAGGACCTAACAAAACTTCGAACAGGCCACCGTTGGCGTCAAAACAGGACGTATAGAGAATCGCATCCTCCGTCCCAAGAAAGCGCGCAATCCGCTGCTCAAGCTCACAGTGAAGCGTCTGGGTGCCACAGATAAACCGCACCGACGCCATCCCGAACCCCCAACGCTTGATCGCAGCAGCCGCAGCCGCCATCACCTCGGGGTTGTCGGCCAGCCCCAGATAATTGTTCGCACACATGATGATCACATCACGACCATCATCAAGCGTTGCTGATGCGTTCTGCGCAGAGGCAAGCCTACGCTCGTGTTTATAAAGGCCCGCTCGGTCAATTTCCGCGAGTTCCCCCGTCAGTTTGTTTTTAAAGGAATCGATATACATGATCGGCAATGATTGGACGACGCCATGATGAAAACCACACCCTACGTCATTTGGCGAGCGAGAAGATAGCGGTTTCCACCCGCCCGATCAGACCGGCTTCGCCAGAGATGCATTCAACGCCAGCCGCAATCGCCGCAGCCAGCCGGCCCCGGGGCCACCCGTTGCTAGCGGCCCGAATCAGGCTCCACCGTCTTGTAAAGCAACCCGGCAACCTGCTGGACACGCTCCGCACCCAGGGGAGCAGGGAAAATCACCCCGAGAATCAACAAACCATACCGACTACGCACCGGTATCACTTCCAACGTGGCACTGGCACCAATCTTGACGTGGAGATTGCCCACGGCTGCCGATCCGGCCGTCTGCCGGGTGGCTCGGTATGAGGCATTGGCAAGCGTGCGCGCCACCTGGATGAGCTTCGGGTTTTCCACCTCGTCGAGCAATACCTGCCCTTCATTATCGATCAAGAACATCGCGCTCGCATCCAGATCGCGACGCAGGACGGCACTGAACCGCTGAAGTCTGGCGAGAAAAGGACCGTGAGCCGCCCCCCTTTCAGAACCGCCTGCGCCCTCGTCCGGCGAACTGTCAGCAGAACGCAAATCCGCCTCAGGAGCAGGAGCAGGAGGAGCAGGAGCAGGAGCAGGAGGAGCAGCGGCAGGAGGAGCAGCGGCAGGAGCCACGGGGGGGGCAGGAGCAGCGGCAGGAACCACGGGGGGGGCAACATCCACCGCCGGGCTTACCTGACGAGCGACCGGCACCGGCTGGGTCTGGGATTGATCCGAGGAAACGTGGAACGGCGAATCATGAAGGGATTTGGCAACCACCGAAGCAGGCGAAACAGCTTCCGGGTGGACGTCGGGAGAAAGCGCCGGCGATGAGGCGGGTGTCGGGGAAACAGAAGTGGCAGGCAACTCCCCTGCCGGATTTCCCTCTTGCTCCCCTTGCAACATACCACTCCCTTCAGCCACTCTCCGTGCGTCCGCAAGCGTATTCCCCATCGCGACACGCGCGCCGGATTCCTCCGCAGCCAATGCCGACGGTTCCCTGAAAACAGGGGCCGGATCCGGTGGGGCAGCGTCAACAGGCTGCCTCTGCGCATGCGGCCTCCCATCAGGCTGATGCGCCTGCGCCGCCAGCCCGGCGTGACCCGGCACCCCGGGATCGCCCGCATTCGCAAAACCCTCGAAATCATCACCGTAGCCGGCATCAACGGCAGATTGATCCACCTCGGGTGCCGGAGCCATCAGGCTCTCCGCCATACGGCGAACCTCCTTGGCATCCAGCCATGATTGCACAGGGTCCATTGGTTTTTTTGGGGAGTCTCTCTAGGGTAATGATTAAAAAACGCGTCGATTGCAGCTAAGGGCGCTGCGCCCCCAACCTTGCCTCAATTTCCTCTCGAAGGCTATCGAAAACCGTAAGCACACCCGCACCTTCCTCCATCACACCTACAGGCAAGCCCTTGGCACTGGCTCGAATAAAAAGGTCATCACGAGGGACAACATTCCGCATCACCATCATCTGAGGCAGAAGATTCCTCAGGGCTTGGACCGCCTCAAGGCTTTCCGCAAGGCCGTTCTGCACCATGGTCATCACCACTCCCAGCACGTTCAGGCGCGGGTTCACCACCCGCATCCGGGTCAGGGCCTCAAGCATTTTGGGAACGGAACGCACGCCCAACGGCTCGGCCTGCTGTGGCACCAACACAGAATCACAGGCAGATAGCACATCCGCCGTCACCCCGAACAATCCCGCCGCCGTATCAATGATACACACATCATACCCCTGGGACGCCGCCATACGAAAAAACATCCTGACCCGGTGCAGTGACACCCCCATCGCGCCTCCACCCAATTCGTAATCACTGCATTGGCCCGCAGGCACAAGACTCAACGTTTCAAGCCGAGTCGGAACAATCAACTGCTGCAACGGAAAATGAGGATCGGCTATGGCATCGTAAAAACCACTCAAGGTCCTCGATTGCCGGGTCAATGACAGGCCCACCGACCCCTGCGGGTCAGCATCCACAAGCAACGTCCGCCTGCCACTGCGAGCATAGGCATGGGCAAGATTAATCGATACCGTGGTTTTACCCACTCCTCCTTTCTGACTAGATACGGCAATAGTAATCACAACTTTGTAAACTCTGCTCGAGACTAGCTGGACATCGGCGCGACAAAAGCATTTTCTCAACCAGATCGCATATTACTTGGTATTTACCACCGCGAACTAATCACTTTTTTTTGGTGCATCCTGAAAAGATCAAATTATGCTGTAGAGGAAAATTGCGCAGCCCAATTGACGATGACCTTCCCCAACTTCAAGAAAAACCTTACCCCACAGGCAATCCTGACATTGTCGACGGTACTCGCGCTCTTGGCATTCAATGCCTGCCGCACCGAAACCAAGGCCACCGACTCGGATAAACCGGAAATCATCCACGTTGCCCAGGTGCATGAGAATGCCCTGCCCATCGAAAAAAGCAGCTTTTTAACAAGTCACGCAACCTCACCCATCCACCTGTCTCTTATACACATCTGACGCTGCCGACGATGTTAGCACAGTGTAG
>JARFRT010000535.1 GCA_029287105.1 Akkermansiaceae bacterium
TCATCACCACCGAGGGAGAGGACGCCGAGGCGGCACTGGAGGCTCTGGGCAACCTTATCTCCCGGAATTTCGAGCTGTAGCCCGGCCCGTCACGCCCCCGTGCCCGGACAACGGCAATCCGATTTCCGGCATTGGCAACGCATTCGCCCGGTCGCCGCCAAAGATTCGGCTTTGACCCGAGCGCTCCTTGTGTGCAAACTTCCCCTGCATGCAAGTCAACGAACAGGAAACCATCATCCAAGGCACCCCCGGCTCTCCCGGTATTGCCTTCGGGCCTGTCCACGTCGAAGCACGCGGCTTCTCCGCCCCCGACGTCTATGAAATCAGCAAAGATGAAATTCCTGTCGAACAGGAGCGCTTCAGGCAGGCCATGGAGAAAACCAAGACGGAACTCGATCAACTGCGCCACCACATCGAAAAACTATCCGGCGAGGAAGAAGGTAAGATCTTCGACGCCCACCTCATGGTTCTCGAGGACCGCACCCTGCTTGACCGGGTCAATCAGGCCATCGTCGAACGCAGACAGAATTCGGAATACGCGTTCTACGCGGTGATGCAGAATTTCCTCGAGGCCATGCGCCGTACCAATGACTCCTACCTCAAGGAGCGCGCCGCCGATATTGACGATGTCAGCCAACGGGTCCTGCGCAATTTCCAACACGACGACGATCGGCATAAAAACAATCGCCCCGATCACCAACACATCCTCGTCGCCTACGACTTATCCCCCAGCGACACCGCCTCCATCGATCGCAAGCACGTGCTAGGCTTCGCGACCGAACAAGGTAGCGTCAACTCCCACACCGCCATCCTGGCCCGATCATTGGGCATCCCCGCCATCGTGGGACTCGAGGGCTCGGTCATCGATATCCAAACCCTCTCGGATTGTATTCTCGATGGTTACACAGGCAAACTCATCCTCAATCCGTCCGCGGAAACGGTCAGGATCTATCAGGAAAATTCAGAACAAAAAAAACGGGCGCGCAAGGAGCTCGAAAAGTTACGCGAGGAAAAAACCACCACCACCGATGGCCACCGCATCACCCTCTCCGCCAATATTGAGTTCACCAACGAACTGCCCCTGGTCAAGGAATCCGGGGCCGAAGGGGTCGGCCTTTTTCGTACCGAATTCTACCTGCTCGAAGGCAGGGAGATGCCGGGTGAGATCGAGCAGGCCCGGGTTTACACCGAGGTCGCCGAGTCAACACGGCCCAACCAGGCCATCATCCGCACGCTGGATGCCGGTGGCGACAAAATCCCCGCCGAACCGCTCGCCCACCCTGAACCCAACCCCTTCCTCGGCTGGCGCGGCATCCGCGTGTCCCTGACGCGCAAGGCCCTGTTCAAGGAACAGCTCCGCGCCATCCTCCGCGCAAGCGCCCACGGCAAACTCGGTATCATGTTTCCCATGATCTCCGGACTGCGCGAGGTCCTCGCCGCCAAGGAAGTGGTCAAAAGATCCATGGACGAACTCCACAAGGAAAACATCCCCTTTGACCCCAAGATCGAAATCGGAGTCATGATCGAGATCCCCTCCGCCGCCATGATGGCAGGAGAAATCGCCCGTGAAGTCGACTTCTTCTCCATCGGCACCAATGACCTGATCCAATACACGGTCGCCGTCGACCGCGTGAACCACTACGTCGCCCACCTCTACAAACCCACCCATCCCGCCGTCATCCGACTCATGGACATCACCGTCCGTGGTGCCAAAGACAACGGCATATGGACGGGCGTCTGCGGGGAAATGGCCGGTGACCTGGCCATCACCCCACTGCTCGTCGGACTCGGAATCGATGAACTCTCGGTCAGCACCTACAAGCTTCCCAGCATCAAAAAAGCCGTGCGCTCACTCTCCCAAAGCGAATGCTCTGAGATGATGAAGGAAATCCTCAGGGCTCGATCCAGCCCGGATATCGCCGCACTGTCAGAAAATATGGCCCAGCTCAGCTACCCCGAGCTCCTCGATTGATTTCCCTCCTCCCCGGCGGGCACAATACGCCGCGCAAGTGAATATTCGCAGACTTTAAGGTTGTCAAATCGCTGTAAACAAGGATGATGTCCACGCCGCAGCGTCCATCCGGGCGCATAGGACACATCGAACCAACAAAGGAGCACAATATCGCAGGAAGACCCAAAAGAGGAGGCGGAGGCCGCCGTCGTAACCGACACAATTACGGCCCACGCAAAAGAAAAGATGACGATCGTGATGACAAGGCAATCGAAGTCGAAGGCGTCATCTCATCGGTCCTTGCTGGCACTATGTTCAAGGTGGCCCTCCCCAGTGGTCACGAAGTCCTCGCCCATATTTCCGGAAAGATGCGCAAGCGCTTCATCCGCCTCGTTGTCGGCGACAGGGTGAAAATGGAGATGTCACCCTATGACACCACCAAGGCGCGCATCGTTTTCCGCGTCGGTTAACGCCGCCATCATTGGCCTTTCCCCCACCTCGAAGCATCATGCTCCGCTTTTATGCCTACACAGGCTGTGACGGCTGTCGCAAAGCCCGTCGCTGGCTGCAGGGGAACAACGTCGCCTTCAAGGAAATCGCCATCCGCGAGCAGCCACCGACCCTCTCCGAACTGGAGCAAGCCCTCAAGGCCAAGGGCAGCGTCAAGCCCTTGTTCAACACCTCCGGCGTGGATTACCGCCAGTCGGGCATGAAGGACAAGCTGCCACGACTCACAACTGCCGAGGCCCTCGCTTGCCTGACCGGCAACGGAAACCTGGTCAAAAGGCCCTTCCTCATCGATTCCGCCCAAGGCATCAGCCTGGTCGGGTTCAAGGAAAACGAATGGTTCGACGCCCTGCAGACACAGTTTTCGGGCTAAACTCCTCGCCATCACCACCCCCTATCGTTAGTATCGCAGCATCCGATGCTCTTCTTTGAAACATGGCAACAGGCGTTTCTCGCCGCTCTGGTACTGGTGGTTTTCTTCACCTTCGCCAAGGAATGGCTCTCGGCCGAACTTGTCGCCCTGTCCGCCCTGCTCGCCTGCGTCATGACAGGCATTCTCAATGTGAACCCAGGCGACTCCTTTAACGCCCTCAAGGTTTTCTCCCACCCCGCCCCGGTCACCGTCGCCTGCATGTTTGTCCTCAGTGCCGCGCTTGAGCGGACCGGGGTCATCGAGGCCCTCGGCAATTGGTTCGAAAAACTCGCGGGAAGCTCGCCCATGCGCATGCTCATCGTGATGATGGCCATCGTCGCCCTGCTCTCGGGATTTGTGAACAACACCCCGGTGGTGGTGGTATTCATGCCCATCGTCCTGGGGATCTGCCGCAAACGCGACTTCGCCGCCTCCAAGTATCTCATCCCTCTGTCCTACGCCGCCATCGTCGGCGGCACCATGACCATCATCGGCACCTCCACCAACCTGATTGCCGTGGGTATCGCCCAGAAACAGGGGCTAACCAGCCTCGGCATGTTTTCGATCACTCCTCTGGGCCTCATCTTCGTTGCCACGGCTTTCATCTACATGATCACCATCGGCAAAAAACTTTTGCCGGACCGGGTCACCCTCGCCACACTCATCGACAACGAAAGCTCACGTGAGTTCATCACCCACGCCTTTGTCAAAAAAGGCAGCGATCTCGACGGCGTGCCGTTTCCTTCGACACCCTTGGCCAAAATGAAAAAAGCCCGCGTGTTAGAGGTCCTGCGCGATGGCCGCCGGCTGCGCAGGCCCCTCAATGAAATCAGTTTCGAAGCGGGCGATGAAATTGTTTTCAAAGGCGTGCTCGAAGGAGTCATGGGGATCTCCCAGACCGAGGGTATCGATGTCCGGGGCAACGCGAGCCGGGGCCTCGAGGGCATCCGCACCGAAAGCGCCCTGCTGATGGAGGGCATCATCGGCCCCGAGTCATCCATGACCGGGAAAAGCCTCAAGGAACTCAATTTCCGGCAGCGCTTCGGCGTGCTCATCCTCGCCGTCCACCGGCGCGGCCGCAACCTCAAGGAACGCTTCGAGGACGAGAAACTCGCCTTTGGTGACACCCTGCTGGTGCAGGGCCCCACCGAGAAAATCCGCCAGCTTTTCCAGCAGCGCGACTTCATCAACCTGAGTGAGCCCAAACACACGGCCCTGCGCCACCGCAAGGCACCGATCGCTATCGGCGCGCTCATCCTCTTTATGATCCTTGGCGCCCTCGGCGGCTGCCTGGGCATCCCCGAAATCCCCATCGTCCAGCTGGCACTCACCTCGGCCATGATCGTCCTTGTCACCCGTTGCGTCCAGCCCCAGGAAGCCTACCGCGCCATCGAGTGGAAAGTGCTCTTCATGATTTTCGGTATGCTGGGACTGGGCCTCGCCATGGAAAAATCAGGTCTCGCCCAGCTCATCGCAAATGGCATGACCCACGGCCTCGGTATCGAGAGCCCCTGGATCATGCTCGCGCTGATGTATCTGCTGACGGCCGTGATGACCGAAATCATTTCCAACAACGCCGTCGCGGTACTGCTCACGCCGCTCGCCATCATCGTCGGCCAAACACTCGGCGCAGACCCCATCCCCTTTGTCATCGCGGTCATGTTCGGCTCCTCCGCCAGTTTCTCCACACCCATCGGCTACCAAACCAACACCTTCGTCTACGGTGCCGGCGGCTACAAATTCGGCGACTTCTTCCGCGTCGGCTTCCCGCTCGCGGTGATCCTCTGGCTGCTCGCCAGCTTCCTGATCCCGATCATGTGGCCGTTCTACCCGTAACCGATCCTCCACCTCACCTCCACTCGTGCCGCGGATACCTCCCGGCAAGATCTTTTTTCATTTGCGGATAACCACGTTCCCAGAACCCATTCAAGTCACCCGTGACCTGCCATGGCCGCTGATTGGGAGCCAGAATGTGCACAAGCAGCTTGGCCCGCCCCTGGGCGATCTCCGGCAACTCGGTCACGTTGTAGAGCAACTGCATCTTCAACGCAATCCACGGCTCGCCGTCGTCCGCATACCTCACCTTCGCCTTGCGCCCATTACTGAGCGTCACCTCCAAAGGAGCATAGGCCTCGAGCACAGCCTTCTGCCCTGGTGACAACCACTGGGCCAGCACCGGCATCACCTCGCGATTCTTGATTTCCTTATACGATTTCGCTCCATGGCAAACCTCTTCTAACACCATGAGCCGGTCATCCTCACTGAACCCGGGAAGCTCCATCTCGGGCATCCACCGGGACAAACTCACCAGCCGGGCGATCCACCGTTCCACTCCCTGGTCCCATCCGTTCAGCTTCAACTCCCCGGCAGCCACCCGCCGGGCTAACAAACGCGCCGATTCTTCCAGCGGCGGCTCACCACCCTCCTTCGATTCAAGAACCAGATCACGGAATCTCAACTCACGCTTTCTGACCACCCTCCGGGATACCGCATCATAAACAGCCCCGTCCACCTCATGAAAATCCTCCGGGAAAATATCCCGAAGCTCCTGCAGAGCAACCTCCGCGCACCGGTTCAAATAAACCACGACATCCTTGCCCTCAACCTCCGTCATCTCCGTGGCGACAAAAACCTGGGCATCCCTGACCACGCTATCCCCGTCAAGCTTCCCCCTGCGGCCATCCACCACCCGGCAAGCCAACGTGGCTTCACCAAACCGCACGGCCAAGCGGTCGCTGAAGGCGGCTAACATCACCTTGCCGACCTCGTCCCGGCGTGCTTCGAAATCAACCTCCCTCCAGTCGAGCCCCCACCGCGCCGCCATGCGCTCCAACTGCTCAAGCGACTTCGCCACCTCACGCGCACCCCGCGCAAGAATACCCGCCTGAGCACACCGGCGAGGGTCATAGCGCATGTCCCTCGCCACCTGGAACGCCCGCCATTCCGCCACAAAATCCGAGCCATCCGTAGGCTCCATAAAGTCCTTTCTCCCCGCCTCACTCCGACCACGGGCAAACACCCCCTCGCCCTGCACCGCCGCGGCAATAAATCCTGCCTCCGCGACACACCCGGCTTGCTGACCGGCCAACAACAACCGTGCATAACGTGGATGCAGTGAAAACCCCGCCATCACCCGCCCATCGTCTGTCACTTCACCCAGCTCATCCAATGCCCCAAGCTGGCCCAGCAACTTCTCAGCCACTTCCAACCCATGTGCATCAGGACCGTCCAACCACCGGAAATCCCTTACCTCACCCACACCGAATGCCTTCAGGGAAAGCACCACCTCGGCGAGATCGACACGCTTGATCTCAGGCAAATCAAACGCAATGCGCCTGCCATGATCCGCCTCGCCCCAAAGCCTGACACACCGACCCGGTGCCGTCCGCCCGGCTCGCCCGGCCCGCTGGTCCGCCGATGCCCTTGAAATTTTTTCGACCATCAGGGTGTCAATGCCGCGACCCGCATCATACCTCGCCACCCGGGCCAAGCCGGCGTCAACCACCGTGCGCACCCCGTCAATGGTCAGCGAGGTTTCCGCCACATTCGTCGATACGATGATCCGCGGCTTCCCACCCGCGGCGACCGCCGCATCCTGAAGCTTGGGAGACAAGCCGCTGTATAGCGGGCAAACATCCCAGCCGCGCGACCAGGCCGCCCGCTCGATCAGCTCGATGGTCCGCCGGATCTCATGCACGCCGGGAAGGAATACAAGGATATGGCCGGCGTCATCCCTGCCAACCACCTCACGCACAGCCTCAGCCACCCGATCCCACACCTTGAGCTCCTGTCGCCCTCCCCGCACAACGCCTCCTCCTGCTCCACGATAACAGACATCCACCGGATACGCCCGCCCCTCGGCCTCTAACACAACACAGGGTTCGAGATACTCCTTCAAGCCCGCCACCTCCAAAGTCGCAGACATCACCACCACCTTTAAATCAGGCCGACCCCCGTCCGCCGCATCTTGCAAATCAAGGCATCTGGCCAGGGCGACATCGCTCGCTATCCGCCGCTCATGAAATTCATCAAAAACAACCGCCCCTACCCGCGACAACACCGGGTCATCCTGTAACCACCTCTGCAAAACGCCATCGGTCACATAAACAATCCGCGTCTTGTCACCCATGCAGTTTTCAAATCTCACCACGTGCCCGACCTCCGCACCCACCTTGACATGACGCAAGGCCGCGACATGCCGGGCCAGCATCCGCGCGGCAATCCGCCTCGGCTGCACCACCACAATCAATCCCTCCACGCCACCGTCCAACAGCATCGCCGGTACACAGGTCGATTTGCCCGACCCCGTGGGAGCCCTCAGCAACAACCTCCCGGACCCAAGAACCGCATCCAGCAGCTCGCCTCGTAACGCATGCACAGGTAACTCCATCATTATCCCTTCTTGTAAAATTTCTGATAGGCCCGAGGTGACATCCCCATCTCCTTGGTAAAGGCACGGGTGAAATTCGCATGTTCATCATAGCCCAGACTTACCGCAATCTCCTTCACCCGCATCCCCGTGTTCATCAGCCGGTCACACGCCGCAGTCATCTTCACCTGCATGATAAACCGACGCGGCGTCGTATCCATATACTCCTTGAACAAGCGCTCCAGGGTGCTCACCGAAACCGATGCCGCCTGCGCCAACGCCACAATACTCACACCCTTCTCCAAATGCTGGTAAATCGCCGCCACAATCACCGCCAGCTTCTGATGCCGCGTCGGCATCGGCAGTCCCTCAACATGACCCATCCGCCGCGACACCCCGGCCGTCCCCACCCACTCACCCGTCACATCCTTCAACGGAATCTTACTCGTCGACCGCCATTCCACCCCCCCGGCACGCGTCGGAATCAATTCCGACTTGTTCCAAAATGCCAACCCCGACTCCAGCACTTCCTCGTCCCCGCGCCGGTAATTCATCGCCAGCTCCGACGGAAATAAATCCTCATCCTTCAGGCCCACCAAATCGGCCACGTCACCACTCGCCACCTCATGACAAAACGCCTTGTTCATGTACACGAACCGCCCCTCCGCATCCTTGATCCAGAAAAACACATCCGGTAAGGCCTGAAATAACGCCGGCGCAATCTGCCCAGGCATCAACCGCAACGTAAACCGCTCTAAATCATCGCCCTGAAGCACTTCCATTGCTGCAAAATGACACCCATTTCGCCAATGGCAATGACGAAAAGTGATAACATCTTGACGGATGAACCCATCGACTAAATCCCACAACCTGATACATTTTGCGTCCCGACATGAAAAGCCGACTCTCCCTACTGCTCGCCGCCGCGCTCATTCCCTCCAGCCCCACCCGCGCGGACAATGCAGCCCGTGCCGCCGAACAGCTCGAAAAATTCCCGACCTACCAAACCGGTTACCTCAGCAAGGACGCCTCGCTCAAATCCTTCGAACTCCCCGAAGGCTACGCACTCGAACTCGTCCTGAGCGAGCCCCAGGTCAAGGAACCCGTCGCCATCGCCTGGGACGGCAATGGCGTGATGTACGTTGCCGAAATGCGCACCTACATGCAGGACGCCGACGCCACCGGCGAGCAAACCCCTGCTTCCCGCATCTCCCGCCACGAAGACACCAATGGCGACGGCACCTACGACCGACATACCACCTACATCGACAAGCTCCTGCTGCCACGCATGATCCTGCCACTAGACGACCGCATCATCGTCGGCATCACCAACACCCTCGACCTCTGGACCTACCGCGACACCGACAACGACGGGGTCGCCGATGAAAAAATCAAAATCTACGAAGGAGGAAAACGCGGCGGCAACATGGAACACCAACCCAGCGGACTGATCTGGGGGCTCGATAACTGGATCTACCTCACTTACCAGGCCACCCGTTACCGCTACACCGATGGCCAATTCATCACCGAAAAACTCCCCCGGAGCAGCGGCCAGTGGGGCCTGACCCAGGACGATGACGGCCGCAACTACTACTCCGTAGCCGGCGGCGAAGTCGCCGCCGAAGGGTTCCAGCAGCCGCCCCTCTACGGAACCATGAACCTCAAGAACCAGCTCCCGGCCAGCTTCCAGGAAATCTTCCCCATCGCCCAGGTCCCCGACGTCCAGGGCGGCCCGCGCCGGGTCGGCAAAAACGGTGCCATCAACCACTTCACCGCGGTCGCCGGACAGGAGGTTTTCCGCGGCGACGGCCTACCCGCCGACCTCTATGGCGATCTCCTCATCCCGGAACCCGTCGGACGCTTCATCCGCCGCGCCAAGATCACCCGCAGCAACGGCAAAACCACCCTGGCCAATGCCACCCCAGGCACGGAATTCATCCGCACCCGCGATGTCAACTTCCGCCCGGTGCAGTCGGTCACGGGCCCGGACGGCTGCCTCTATATCGTCGACATGCACCGGGGCATCATCCAGCAAGGGAACTGGACCCGCCCGGGAAGCTACCTGCGCGAGGTGATCAATCGCAACGGCCTGGATAAAAACACCGGCCACGGCCGCATCTACCGGCTCGTCCACAAAAACCACCAGCGAGGCGTCCAACCCAAGCTGCGTTCACAAACAACGCCCGACCTCGTCCGGCACCTCGGCCACAGAAACAGCTGGTGGCGCGATACCGCGAAAAAGCTCATCATCCTGCGCAAGGACCGGCAATCCGCCGTCCCGGTCCTGGAAAAACTCGCCCTGGACAAACAACAGCCCACCCAGGCCCGCATCACCGCCCTCTGGACTCTGGAAGGATGCTCCGCCGTCAGCGAGGACCTGCTCACCACCCTGCTTGCCGACCCCGCACCCCGCCTCCAAACTCATGCCATCCGGGTCGCCGAATCGTTCGTCAAACAGAATAACACCACCGTCATCGACGCCCTCGCCCGACTCGGCACCAGCACCGACGCTGAAGTCGCCATCCAGCTGCTCAACTCAATCCGCTACTGCGGCAACCCGGCAGCACTAACAGCAACCACCGCCGCCGTCATCAAACAACACGGCCAGCTCGAAGCCGTCGCCACGATCAATAAAGGCGAGGCTAAACGCCGCGCCGACGAGCACAAGGCCCGGCAAGCACGCCGCGCCAATGCCAAGCTGGCGAAGTCCATGGAGAAAGGCAAGGCGGTCTACCAGCAAATCTGCTTCGCCTGCCACGGATCCGACGGCAAGGGCCAGCCACTGGCAGGACAGGCCGGCCATTTCCTCGCCCCGTCATTCGTCGGCTCCCCGCGCGTCCTCGGCAACGGCGAAGCCGTGATCCTCGCCCTGCTCCACGGCGTCCAAGGCCCGATCAACGGCAAAACCTACGACGGATTGATGCCCGCCCAACAAAACAACACCGACCCATGGATTGCGGACGTCGCCACCTACATCCGTAACAGCTTCGGCAACAAGGCACCCGCGATCACAAGCTCGCAAGTTGCCAGCGTGCGCAAAAAACACAGCGGACGGAAAAACGCCTGGACCCAACAAGAACTGGAACGCCTCGACCCGCCCCAACAAGGCCGCTAACCCCCCCACGCAAACCCGGAAATTATCCGAGGTAATTCTTGCGCGACTCGCAAACTTCCATATAACTCCTCATCAAACTCACGAAATCCCCATTTCTCATCAGCATTAATAACCACAACACTCAACCAGCCAACCACTATGTCCGATTACTTCCCTAACGTCCCGAAATTCCAATACGAAGGAACCAGTTCCAAAAACCCCTTCGCCTTCCGCCATTACAACCCCGATGAAATCGTCGGCGATAAAACCATGCGCGACCACCTTCGTTTCGGCGCTGCTTATTGGCACGTGATGCGCAACGAACTCGGCGACCCCTTCGGCGCCGGCACCGCCCTGATGCCCTGGGACGACGGCTCGGACTCCCTCCAGAACGCCCTCAACCGCATCCCCGTCTTCTTCGAGTTCCTCGAAAAATCACAAATCGATTACTACTGCTTCCACGACCGCGACATCGCCCCGGAAGGCGCGACCCTCAGCGAAACCCATCAGAACCTCGACCGCGTCGTCGATGAGTTGGAAAAATTCCAAAACGAAACCGGCAAGAAACTACTCTGGGGCACCGCCTGCCTGTTCACCCACCCGCGCTATGCCCACGGTGCCGGCACTTCTCCCAACGCCGATGTCTTTGCCTATGGTGCCAGCCAGATCAAGCACGCCCTTGAAGCCACCCACCGCCTCGGCGGCGAAGGCTACACCTTCTGGGGCGGCCGTGAAGGCTACGGGTCACTGCTCAATACCGATATGAAACGTGAACTCGACCACCTTGCCGCACTGCTGCACATGGCCGTCGATCACGCCAAGAAAATCGGCTACACCGGACAGTTCTACATCGAACCGAAACCGCGCGAACCGTCCACCCACCAGTACGACTCCGATTCCGCCGCCTGCCTCAATTTCCTGCGCGAGTACGACCTGCTCGATCACTTCAAGCTGAATCTGGAAACCAACCACGCGACCCTCGCCGGCCACACCATGGAACACGAAATGGAGGTTGCCATCGCCGCCAACGCACTCGGGTCGATCGACGCCAACCGCGGCGACGAACTGCTCGGCTGGGACACCGACCAGTTCCCCACCGACATCTACCTGACCACCAACATCATGTTGCGCGTCCTCAAAATGGGTGGCTTCACCACCGGTGGACTCAACTTCGATGCCAAGCGCCGCCGCGAATCGCACGAACCCGAGGACCTTTTCCACGCCCACATCGGTGGTATGGACGCCATGGCCCGCGGACTGAAAAATGCCCACCGCATCCTCGAGGACGGCTGTATGCCAGGATTTATCACCAGCCGATACGCCTCCTACGACACCGGCATCGGCGCCGAGATCGAAGCGGGTAAAACCTCGCTCGACGCGCTCGACACCTACGCCCAAGGCATCAACCCACCCACCCTTGCCAGCGGCCGCCAGGAAATGCTCGAAAACATTCTCAATGATTATCTGGTCTAATCGGTTTTTTCCCCGTAGAAACCCAATGCGCATACGCCGCGTCATACCCACCTATCAACACATAAATAACACGAAACCATGAGTACAGAACATCACACCGCCAACGATAAACGCGTCTTTTGGGGCTGCTTTATCGCCCTGATTGCCACTGGATTCGGCTTTATTGCCCGAATGTTCCTGATCAACACCTGGTCCGCCGAATTCGGCCTCGACCCCGCCCAAGCCGGTCGGCTCGCCGGTATCGGCATCTGGCCATTCGCAGTGAGTATCATCCTGTTCAGCCTGTTTATCGACCGAATCGGCTACAAAGTCGCCATGCTCGTCGCCTTCATCGGCCACATCACCTGGGCGATCATGGGCGTGTCCGCCTACTTCATCAGCAAGGCTGGCAACCCGGAACTCGGATTCCAACTGGTCTTCTGGGGCAGCCTCATCCTCGCCCTCGGAAACGGCTCCGTGGAGGCATTCATCAACCCGGTGGTCGCCACCATGTTCAGCAGGGAAAAAACCAAATGGCTCAACATCCTCCATGCCGCCTGGCCTGGTGGACTTGTTCTCGCCGGCCTCATTGCCATCTATATTGACCACGTTCCATGGTCGATCAAAGTCGGCCTGATCGCACTCCCCGCATTGGTCTACTTCTTCATGCTCATTGGCAGCACCTTCCCGAAAAACGAACGTGAAACCGCCGGGGTCAGCTACCGCGACATGCTGCGCGAGTTCGGTGTCTTTGGTGCCACGGTCGTCTCTTTCCTGATGACCCTGCAACTGATGAACTTCTTCCCCGAAGTCAGCAAAAACATCTTCATCGCACTGGGTGTCATCCTGGTCGTCGCCTTCGGCGCCTACACCCAACGTCTCGGCCGCGGGCTGCTGTTCTTCCTGATCCTGATCATGATCCCGCTCGCCACCACCGAAATCGGCACTGACGGCTGGATCACCGGCATCATGGAAGGCGTGGTCAAGTTCCACCCAGGCTGGGTACTGGTCTACACCTCCGCCATCATGTGCGTGCTGCGCTTCTTCGCGGGTCCCATCGTGCACAAGCTCTCACCGCTCGGGCTGCTCTGCCTGAGCTCCCTGCTCGCCATCTTAGGCCTGACATGGCTTTCCGGAGCATCCGGCGTGGCGATGATCTTCGCCGCGGCAACAATGTATGCATTAGGCAAGACCTTCTTCTGGCCCACCATGCTCGGCGTCGTGTCCGAGCAAACACCCAAAGGAGGTGCCCTTACCCTTAACGCCGTCAGCGGCATCGGCATGCTCGCCGTCGGAACCCTCGGGTTCCCCTACATCGGCGTGCTCCAAACCCAGGAACAGCAGAAGGCATTGGCCAGTTCACCGGAAATCGTGGAGACCCTCCCCGCCCTCGTCGAGGACGGAAAATTCACCGCCGTCACCGACAAAAAGATCTACGAGATTCTCGAGTATCAAGCCATCGATGACGACGCCGTAGCCAAGACCATTGCGGCACTCCCCGAGGAGGCCCAGGAAAAAGCAACCACACTGGTTAAGGACACCAAGGGACACAGTAACCAGAAGGCGCTCGGCAAAATGGCCGTGTTCCCAGGCATTATGTTGGCATGCTACATCGGCCTGCTCCTCTTCTTCAAATCGAAAGGTGGCTACAAACCTGTTGACCTGGCTGCCCCCGACGAGTTAGACGCGGCAACCGAATATTAACCAACCCGCGAGCCTACTCTAACGCAGTTCATTCCACCTACCACACAAGAATGTTCCTCGGACTAGATTGCTCCACCCAAAGCTTTTCCGCGCTGATCATCGACGCGCGGGAAGGCAGCATCGCCCACGAGGCATCGGTCAACTTCGAAGACGACCTGCCCCATTATCAAACCTCATCCGGGTTCGTCCATGGCGACCAACCCGGTGAGGTTTTTTCCGACCCCCTGATGTGGTTGGAAGCCCTCGACCTGCTGCTCACACGCCTGGTCGAAAACGGCGCCGACCTCTCGGCCGTCACCGCCGTCGCCGGCTCCGGACAGCAGCATGCGACCGTCTACCTCAACCGACACTTCGCCACCACCCTGGCCAACCTCGACAGCGCCAAGGGCCTCAAGGAGCAACTCGCCCCCTGCCTGAGCCGTCCGCTCTCGCCGATCTGGATGGACGGCTCGACCGCCGAGGAATGCCAGGAAATCGCCCAAGCGATCGGCGGCAACGACGAGCTATGCCGCCGCACCGGCTCGATCGCCATCAAACGGTTCTCCGGCGCCCAGATCCGCCGGTTCTCGAAACGCGCGCCGGATGCATGGCAGGACACCGCCACCGTCCACCTCAACAGCTCGTTTTTCGCCTCCATCCTCGCCGGAAAATCCGTCAGCATCGACCACGGCGACGGCGCCGGCATGAACCTGTTGAACCTCGGCAG
>JARFRT010000540.1 GCA_029287105.1 Akkermansiaceae bacterium
GGACCTTGCAGGCCACGGGATCCGACGGGTGCCGGTTGACCAGTGCGATGGTCCAGACCTTACCCGTCTTGTCCACGGTGGCGATGGCATCGACCACAGCGACCGATTCTTTGCCCTGGGTCAGCTTGCCGGCAGTCACGGTGGCGGATGCGACCCGTTCCTCCAGTTCGTTGGCATACATCGCCATCGCATGAAAATGGGTGCGCTTGACGATGCCTCCGGGATGAACGAACAAGGGACCACGGGTGTTCACAAGAGGTGCGATATTAGCCATGGTAACCTGCTCGGAATGACGCAGGCAGGCATTGAAGAAGGAGGATGTGAAGAGGGCGTCGGCCATGGTGTACTGGCTGGCAACGTCGTTTTGCTCGCGCCTCCGTTTCACCAGTTCCTTAATCTCAGGATCCTCGTAGTTCGCGACACTGTTGCGCGGAAACCCCGGATGCTGCCAGGCACGCAAGTTCCATTCGTCAAAAGCGATCTTGAGATGACCCATGCCCGACTTGCGTAGCGAGTCAGTTACGATCGTCATGTAGGCATCCGGCATCTCCGACTTCGTGATGGCGGTGAGATAGTCGAAGTCCGGCAGATTTCTCCCCCTCGGCAGCCAGTAGTTGTGGACCGACACGTAGTCGAGATGCTTGCCGGCCTGCTCCATCAGGTAGGGGCGGACCGGGGGCATGCGTCTTCCGCCTTCGCCTTGTGACCCCGCACAGGTGACCTGCAGATCCGGGTAGAGTTCTTTCATCACTTTCGCCGTATCGCGGACCCGATCGACGTAAGCCTTATCATAGCGTTCGTTGCCGACGCTCCAGTATTTTACGTTGAGGGGCTTGGGGTGACCATTGGCAGCGCGCAGCTCGGCGAATTTTCCTTCGGTCGCGTTGCAGTAGGCGACCCAGTCGAGGTTTTCCTGCACGCTGGACACTCCGTTGTGACAGATGTAGGGCTCGGCGCCCAGACGCCGGCAGAGTCTGACGAACTCGTGGGTTCCAAAGGTGTTAGGCTCCACCACGCCCCAGCGGAAGTCGCCATACGGCTGTCGCTTGCTACCGACACCCTTCTGCCAGTGATAGGCATCTACGAAACACCCGCCGGGCCAGCGAATCACTGGCACCTTCAGTTCCTTGAGCGCCGCGATCACGTCGAGGCGGAACCCCTGCTCATCGGCCAGTGGAGAACCGGGTTCAAACACCCCGCCGTAAACCTGGTTGTCGAAGTGCTCGAGAAACCCGCCGAAGATCATCCGGTCATATGGTCTGGTTGCTGCATCGGGATCGATCACCACGCTGGCCTCGTGTGGTGCCAGCGGTGTGGGCTCGGCAGCAGTCGCGGGGCAGACCAAAGCACAAGTTATTACCGCACTGCCTAAGATTCTGTATATAAGTGTCCTGTTCATCCTGTTAATTTGTCTATTCATCCTGTTAATTTGTCTATTCATCCGTTGATTCAGACGACGATTCTTTTGGCTTTTCCCGGAAATCGGTAAACACCATGACACGCGGGGTTCTGGTGCCAGCTCCCGGCAGGACGAAGGCAAGGCTCCGGCTGCGCGGGTCATGGAACCATTGGGTCTCGCACAATGGATAAGTGTGTTTTTTACCCGGGATGCGGTAGTCGATACGGACCGGGTAATTCCCAGACTTTTGCGTTGGTGGGGCGATTTTGACGCTACCCTTGGCGGGCAACCTGAGTTTTGCCGAGCCGACCTTACCTGCCACGGGATTTTTCGTGAGATTGAACCACATCATCTCACCACGTCTGAAGCCTTTGGCATTTGCCGAGATGACGTGCACTTTGACGGGCACGACTTTGTTCCCCGGATCGTGGGTGAGGATGAGGTAAAAATCCTTCATCGTCGCTGGTATTTTGACGACTGGTGCACCGGGCGGCACTTCTTCCGGGCTGGCGGGGGGCGTTGGCAACAGGGTGATCGAAATATCTCCCGGACGCAGACGGTAGATTCTTGAGAGGTTCAGACGCGGGAGATCCACCTCGGTGGATTTAACACCATCATAGAGGTAGAGTTTTCTGGGTGCGCTATCGGGACCCCGCGGGAAAACGATGCGACACGTGTGCTCTCCCTTCTCTGCGGCCAGCGCGACATGCAACAATGCAATAAACAGAATGAAAAATTTGATCAAATCAAGGGTATGTGAGGTTAGTATGCGGCAGGTTTCTGCTGCGGGGATCTTCAGATTTCCGCATTGGAAAGCCAGCGGAACGATACCATGCGGAGCCTGCGGCCAAAGTCCTGGTTCTGCCCGTGCATGGGAAGCGTGCTAATCCCGGCATCATCAGCAGGGTCAAGGTAGTCACGGGTGCGGCGGACGACGGCCTCACACCACGCGGTTGCGATTACCTCACCGTTCTTGTCCCTAGCCTCGCCGTAGGTGCGGATGGTGAAGGTGTCATCACGGGCGGA
>JARFRT010000546.1 GCA_029287105.1 Akkermansiaceae bacterium
CATAAGCCGGAATACGAGATCGTGTATCTTGTCTCGTGGGCTCGGAGATGTGTATAAGAGACAGGGTCAAGAGACTCGATTTGGATGGTATTGGGAAGTTCTTTTTGGAGGGATTCCCAGTAGGCGGCGTCGAGTTCCGGGTTGTGGAGTTCGCCATTTTTCGCGGAGTAGCTGCTGACGCCTTTGAGGGGCATGAGGAAGAGGGTGTTTTGGGTCGCGTGTTGCAGGCGTTCTCCGATGCATTGGGCGACGCGTGCTTGTTCGGCGGCATTCAGGCGTGGCACGAAGATATAGGGTGAGTGCCAGGTGACCTGGTGGTCCTCGTAGCCGGCGGGGACTCGGTTGGGTTCGTTGACGAGGATGCCGAGGTGTTCGGAGCCGCCGGGGCAGATGACCTGGGGGATGCCGAGTTTGCCGGCGACGGTGAGGCGTTCGGGGCCGGAGGCGCGGAGCACACCGAAGACACCGTCGGCAATTTCGCCGAGGGCGTAATCGAATACGGCGGTGATGATTCCCTCTTTCATCATTTGTTCCATGGCCTCGCCGCCGGCGCCGATGGCGTGGAAGGTGATGACCTCGTAGCCGGCTTCCTCGAAGCGGCGGATGGCGTGCATGGCGCCCTGGGTGAGCACGCCGAGGTTGCTCATTCCGATGACGCCCTTGGCGGTGGACTGGGTGATGCATTGCTCGACCTGGGCCATGCCCCAGGCGCAGGCAGCGGCGTTGGCGAGGATTTTGCGGGAAAAGACGTTCAGCCCGAGGATGTCGCTGACGGCAAACATCATGGTGATGTCCTTGATGCCGACAAAGGGTGAGGTGTCGCCGGAAGCGGCGGTGGAGAGCATCACCTTGGGGAAGCCGTAGGGCAGGGCTTGGAGGATGGGGGCGCAGGTGGAGGTGCCCTGGGTGCCGCCGAGGGTGAGCACGGCGTGGATTTTTTCGGTTTTCTGGAGGTCGAGCAGGATTTTGGTGGCTCCTGCGACGATGACTGGCCCGGCTTTTTCCCGGCTCGGCTGGTCGAGAAGATCGGCGGGGGTGCTGCCACCGGCCTCGATGATTTCGTGTTTGGGGATGTCGGCCGTTAGCGGGGAATCGCCGATGACGCTGAGATCGATGAGCAGGGCCTTGCCGCCGAGGCGTTCGATTTCCTGCCGCATGAAGTCGGCTTCGTCGGCCTTGGTATCGAGGGTGGCCAGGATGGCAATTGTTTTCATGGGAACAGTGGGGGTGGACTTACTTGGAAAACCGGAGTGCGGTGAACTCGGAGGCGGCCTGGGTGACGGCGCGTTCGATGGGGAGGCGTTCGGTGGAGGAGCCGGTCCAGAACCCGTGGCCTGAGGTATGATCGAGCATGTACTGAGCATCCATGGGGTTCTCCATGGCGGCGCCGTGGCCGACCAGGATGACGTCGGGGTGGACCTCCCGGCATTTTTGGTAGGCGTGTTCGGTTTGTTCCGCGGTTTCCTCGATCGTCATGCCGTTGTCATATCCCTTGATGCCGCCTTTGGTGGTGCCTGCGTGATAGCAAAAGATGTGGGGTTTGGCTTCGGCGCAGATACGGATGGAATCTTCGAGGGTGAAGGCGAGTCCGATGCTGACCATATCCATTTCCTCCCTGGCGAGTTTGAGCATCTCGATTTCGTTATCGATGGTGATGCCGGCGGAGGTCAGCACCTTGAAGATTTCCGAGTCGTGGTCGACGTAGGAGATGGACGGGCCGATATTGGAGACGGAATTGACGCCCATGTCCTTGCATTGTTGCAAGACCATACGCATGTCCTTGAGCGGGTCGTTGGCATTGAGGCAGGCGCAGACAAAGGCCTTGCCGTCGAGGGCGGGCATGATGTCCTCGCGGGTGTAGTCGAGGGTTTGCTGGTTGGAGTCGAGGATGGGCCACATCATGGACATGGTGCCCATGCCGTTGGCGCGCAGGCGGGCGCCGGAGAAGGTGTTGATGCAGTCGGTGCCGCATTGTTCCTGGAGTTTGGCGACCAGGCCGCTGCCGGCGGATGAGATCATGATGGGCTGGCGGTTATCGACTTTCGCCTTGAGGTTGGCGAGGATCTGGCTGGTGGGAATGCGTCGGGTGATCATGGCTGTGGGTGTGTGTCTGGTGGGGGTGGGAGTATTACGGCTTGTCGGGGGAGCCTACAAGCTGCGGACGGGTGGGTCATGCAGTTTTGGTGCATACTTAGGTATAAAATGGTCAATGGGTCAAGGGGGGAAATGTCACCTGATTTTGAATCGGTCCCTGTAGGATGATGGCGGCTCCTTCATGATACGGGTGAATTCCCTGGAGAAGTGGCTTTGGTCGGAGAACCCGCAAGCGTAGCTTATTTCCGCAAAGTTCATGGTGGTCTGGATGATTTTGTGGCAGGCTTCCTGGACTTTGAGGTGGCGCATGTATTGTTTCGGTGACATGCCGAAGCAGGATTTGAATTTGCGTTGGAATGAGCTCAGTGAGAGGTTGGCGGCGGCTGCCAGTTGGCTGATGGAGATGTTGTCTCGGAACGATTGGTGCATGAGTTTCAGGGAGGCGCCCAGTTCGTTGTTTTGTTGGAGAGTCGCGTTGCTCTGGCCGAATGGGCGGGTGACGCCAAAAATGCCGCAGAGTTCTCCCCGGGTGTTGTAGAGGGGTTTTTTCGTGGTGGTGGCCCAGTCGACAAAGCCGCTGCCTGAGGGGACGAGTTCGATGCGGTTGAGGATGGAATGGCCGGTTTCGATGATCCGGAGGTCATCCTTGCGGATTTCCTACATGATATGCGACGGGATGACATCGGCGTCGGTTTTCCCCAGAATCTGAGTTCCGTCGTCGACCCCGAAAAGGTGGAGGAGTCGCTGGTTGAATGCGACGTATCGGAGCTGGGTGTCTTTGACAAAAAAGGTGAAGCCGGTGAGGTCGTCAAAGATGCTGGAGAGGTGGTCGCCGATTTGGTTGCTTTGAAAAAATCGGTCGTCCTGCATGGGGCGATTTGAGCAGAAACCGGACGGGTCGTGAAGTCATTAGACGGCTAAAAATTTTCTCAACGCGGTATTCAGCGCGAGTGTGTAGCCGGTGTTGTCGTGGTAGCGCGGTGGCAGGGTGGCGCGGGATGTGACGTTGGGGAGGTAGGCTGCGATCAGGTCCGCGGTGCTCTGCGGGTGGAGTTCGTCCTTGCTGGTGGTCAGGACAAGTGCCGGCTGGGTGATGGATTCGAGCTGCTGGGGCGAAGCAAATGGTGCGTCCTGCCACATTTGGTAGAGCACGGCGGTGGCGGCGGGGGTGACGGGTCGTTGGAAAAGTCCGTCGATGGACTGGGCGACCGGTGGGTTTTCGGTGAGGAGCTGTTGAAAGTCGGGGTGGGCGTGGAGTTTTGTCCTGGCGGAATCGGGTCCCGATTGTTCGATCCACTGGCCGACGTAGGCGACGAGTTTGAGGTGGTCGGGTTGTTTGACGTGGCACCACGACGGCCGGAGCAGGATGATGTTTTTGACCCGTTGCGGGTATCTCAGGGCCAGGTTCAGGGTGATGCCGGCGCCCATCGAGAGTCCACCGATGTTGCAGGCGCCGATGCCGAAGTGATCGAGCAGCTCGAGGGTGGCATCGGCGAAGGTGTCGAATGAAAAGCTGGACGGGTCGGCGGGCTCGGGCTGGCCATGGCCCGGCATGTCCGGTGCGATCAGGAAGGTGCCGGGCAGGCCGGGGAAGGCGGAGGTGGTTTGGGCGCTTCCCGCGCCGAGGCCATGGAGAAAAACGAGAGGGGTGTCGGACGGGCGGCCGATTGTTTGGTAGGAAAGCATCAGGGGATGGGAGTTGGAGTTGGCGGGAGGACGTAGAGGATCATGGCGAGGGCGTGGAGCGTGCTGCCGATCAGGACAAAGATGTGCCAGATGGCGTGATTGAATTTGAGGCGTTGCCAGAGAAAGAAGGCGATGCCGCCGGTGTAACAGAGCCCGCCGGCAACCAGGAGGATGAGTCCGCCGGTGGGCAGTGTGTTGAGCAAGGGTTGGATGGCAATGATGGCGAGCCATCCCATGATCAGGTAGATGGCGGTGGAGATCCAGTGTTCGCGGTTATTTTTCATCATGGCCTTGATCATGACGCCGGCGATGGCCATGGACCAGACGACGCCGAACAGGCTCCACCCCCACGGGCCGCGCAGGGTGACTAGTGTCAGCGGCGTGTAGGAGCCTGCGATGAGGAAGTAGATGGCTGAGTGGTCGAGAATTTGGAAAAACGACTTCTCCCTCGGGCCGCTGAATGCATGGTAGAGGGTGGACGACAGGTAGAGGAGCACCAGGGTGCTGCCGAAGATGGCGCCGGCGGTGAGCCGCCACGGGTCGCTCCCGGAAACCACGATCATGATGATCAGGGCCAGTACGCTGAGTGCCATGCCAATGGCGTGGGTGATCATGCTGGCCAGTTCCTCGGCGTGCGATTCGCAGAGGTCGGAGCGTTTTTTGAAGGGTTGGAATGTCATCCTGTGCGGTTTCCCGGGCATCGCTCGAAGTAGCGCTTGAGGTCGCGTGGAATCGAGGCGCAGCGCTGGTGTTGTTGGCTTGGCGTTGTTGGACTAGCGCTGCTTGGGGAGCCGTTTTCCCTGGACACGGGCAGAGATCAGGTTTTCGCACCGACCGTACAGGCGGAGTTTTTCGCAGCAGGCCTCGATTTTGAGAGTCTGGCGTTCGGGTCGAAACCCGAGTCTGCGCGCTGCGCAATCGTTCATGAGCTGAATATGTGCGTCTTCGAACTCAATGACCTTGCCGCAGTCGATGCAAACGAGGTGATTGTGCGCAGGGCTTTCGACGAAATTCGGGTCGTAGGTTTTCTGGTCGTCGCCGAGGTCGATTTCGTGCAGCAGGCCTGCCTCGACGAGCAGTGTGATGGTGCGATAGACTGTGGCACGGGACGTGCGCGTCTGGGTTTTGCGGATGCGATCCCATAGTTCGTCGGCGTTGAAATGCTCGTCGGAAGAGAAGATGGCATGGACGATGGCATTGCGCTGTGGCGTGTTTCGCAGCCCCTTGCTCTGGATAAACTGCTGCAGGCGCTTTTCGATATTGGAATCCATGGTTGCGAGACTAGCAAATCGGGCTCAGGTAGCGAATTGGAAATTTCGACATTGGCATTTTTTTCCAGATAGTCTTTGATCGGGCTTGTGCGTACGAAACATATCTTAAAAGCGCTGGCCATCTCGTTGGCTGGGTTATTGTTCAGTCTGCTGGTTTCTTGTTCCACGGGAGATAAAAGCCCCTTGCAAGTGAGGCAGTTTCACCTGAGTAAGATCAATCCAACTGGCAGGGAGGCGCAGATGGTACGAGGTGAGCAGATGTATCGGTTGCGTGGGGCGGTGACGCGGGAAGAGCGCCAACGTCGCCTGGGCCAGTATTACACGGTGAGCTGGAAAAATGACCAGGCGGCTCAGGGGCCCACGAAAGTGGTGATGGATTACCAGCAGGCCGCCACCGGATCGCAGGTGCTTCGCATGAGCAGGGATCTTCCTGCCGGCCAGACGTCGGGGAGCGTCGAGTTTCAAGTGACAGGAGAGTCCTATCGTATCGGGGGCCGCGTATTGGCGTGGCGCATAAGGCTGTTGCGTGCTGACGAGATTGTTGCGGAGAAGCGATCCTACCTCTGGAGGTGATTGCATGTGATTCGCAGAGAGCACGCGGAGATAAGCCATGGGACGCGGGCATGATCCCAGTCTAACCCGGCAAACGGCACGGCGGTTGGGAACAGCGGTTGTTGGGGCGATCGGTGCGGGTTGACGGCGGGCGATTTTCAGGTGATTTCCTCCCCGAGTGCCTTTTTCAAAGCTGCCCCGAGCGGGCTGTCCATGGCTCGTTGCCAGTCGCGGAGTCGACTCACGCCGGGGAGTTCGGGCAGGAGTTCCGTGGTGATGTGGTTCTGGCCGGAATGTGCGGCTGAGAGGCTGGCCTCAAGCGCAGCACCCAGGCTCCAAGGGGTGTGGCGAAAGAGCTGGGGGGCGGGGGATTTGAGTGCGAGCAGGTAGTGGTCGCCATCCATGCCCGGCCCGACGACGGCGTGGTTTATGGGATGGCTGGCTAGGCGGGCAAAGGCGGCGTTGATCCAGCGGGCACCGCAGTCGGGACAATCGGTGCCGATGACGGCGATTTCACGGAAACCGTCGGCGAAGCCCTGTGCGAAGGCCCGTTCGAGTCGATTGCCGGGGTCGCCATGGCCTTGGGCGCGGAAGTCGACTTCCTGGGTGAGTTTCCGGGTGGCGTGGGAAGAGGGGGCGAGGTAGAGGTTTTTTGAGGGACCGGAGGTGGCTCGCATTTCAGGTAGCAGCCAGAAACGGATGGCATCTTCGGCGTCGTCCGGGGTGTAACAAAACCGGATGCGGCAGTTGTTGAGTCCCTGCAATTGGCGAAGCAGGACCTCGACCAGGGCCTTGTGGTAGCGGGCGGCGTCATCGGCGCCGACATCGGCGGCGAGGCGGGTTTTGACCTGACCGGGGGTGGGTTCCTTGAGAAATACCAGCAGCAAGCGCATGGGGTGTCCTTAAACGCTGCACGATAAACTCCCAACCTCAATATTGGGAATATGCTGATCGGCGTGATATAATTAGCATTTCCTGATTATCAAATTGACGGGATTTCTCTTGCCAGAGGCCATGTGCTGGGGGATGCTGAGCCAATCGGATCGGCGACATGTGGTGATATCATGTGCCTGCCCGAGATGGATTGACTGACCTGAGCTATGGCATCCCCCCGCAACAAACTGAAAAACAAGAAAAAGGACCGGAAACCCTGGCCTAATGAGGTGTTGGGTATCCTGCTTTGTGGCGCGGCGATCTTGCTGCTGCTGTCGTTGGTGTCCTATTCGCCCCATGATTTGCCGCATTTGCCGGGTATGGGGGGAGGGGCTGAGGCCGCCGAGCGCAGCAATGTGAACTGGATTGGGCCGGTGGGGGCGTTTCTGGGCTATGTCTTCCTGATGGGTTTCGGGGCTGCCGCGTACCTGATTCCCTTGTCGATGCTCTGGTTGGGGTTGGCGAAGCTGGTTTTTGATGCACGGCCATCGTGGCGGACCTGGCTGGGTTGTGGTGTGTTTGTTCTGAGTGCCGCGGCACTGCTTGGGGTGCAGAATCTGTTTCTGTTGGATTGGGCCGAACGCAATTATCTGACCGGTGCCGGTGGAGGTGCCGGATACTGGGTGGGTACCCGGTTTCTGGAAGCGTTGTTGAACAAACCTGGTGCGATTTTGGTGCTTTTTTGTGTGTATCTTGTCAGCCTGATTCTTCTTACGGGCTTGCATCCTATTGCGTTTAGTCGTGGTGTCTTCTGCTATGCCGCTACCTGGTTGCGCGAGCGTAAGCACCGCAAGCTTGAGCGGGCGGAAAACAGGTCTGCCGTTGAGCAGCGGCGGATTGAGCGTGACAACCGGCTTGCTGGAATTCGTGCGGGGGATGGCGCTGCCGACGCAGCGGCACCCTCCAAGGTGGCGAGGAAAAAGAAGGCAGCGAAACCGGAAGCTGAGAAGGATCCGCAAGCTGAATTACCCCTCAAGGAGGTGCCGGAGCCCCAGATCATTGATTCCTCGCAGCGCCGCAAACCCAATGCGGACCCTGCGGCGAAGCCATTTGGCAAGAAAAGGCTCGATCATGCGGGCCTGACTACGGAGGAGTATGAGAATTATGAACTTCCCGGTTTTGATTTGCTCGATATCCCTGATCACGAAGAGCCGGAAAAGGAAGCTGACAAAAGCGAGCTGGTGGCTACCCAGAAGATCATTGTTGATACCCTGAAAGCCTTTGGAGTGGAAGTGACGGCAGGAAACATCACGCGGGGCCCGACGATTACGCGTTATGAGGTCTATCCGAGTCCGGGACTCCGGGTGAGTCGGATCACCCAGCTTGAGGCGGACCTTGCGCGTGCCACCAAGGCTGAGCGGATCAACATCCTTGCGCCTGTTCCCGGGTCGGACACCGTGGGTATTGAAATTGCCAACCTGGAGAAAGTTGCGGTTCCCCTGCATGAGTTGCTGCAGGATCCGGCCTTTGTCAGCTCGAAGAATAAAATTCCGTTGGCACTGGGTAAGGATGTCTATGGCAATGCGGTGATTGGTGACCTTGCCGCCATGCCGCATCTTCTTGTCGCGGGTGCGACCGGTTCCGGCAAATCGGTTTGTATCAACTCGATCATATCCAGTATCCTTTACAAATTCAGTCCGAACGAGCTGCGTTTTATCATGGTGGATCCGAAGGTGGTCGAGATGCAGATGTATAACTCGCTGCCACACCTGGCGGTGCCGGTGGTGACCGACCCTAACAAGGTGATTGCCGCACTGCGATGGACGGTGAATGAAATGGAGCGCCGCTACCGGATTTTTGCCGAGGTCGGGGTGCGTAATTTTGATGGCTTCAACGCCAGGAAGCTTCCTGAGAAAGAGGTTCCCGAGGAAGTGGATGACGATGCAACCGAAGATGTGCCCGAGGAGGAGGACTATGATGCCGAGCACATTGATTCGATTGCCCAGGCACTTACCGATGGCGAGCTGGGGCCGCTGGCGATCGATGGGTCCGAGGATGAGGATGCGGCTGAACCGATACCTGACCGTATTCCCTACATTGTGGTGATTATTGATGAGCTTGCCGACCTCATGCAGACGGCGCCCGCTGATATGGAAATGAACATTGCGCGCATTGCCCAGAAGGCGCGTGCGGCGGGAATTCATCTGATTGTGGCGACCCAGACGCCGCGTGCCGATGTGGTGACGGGCATCATCAAGGCGAACATCCCGAGTCGCATTGCCTTCCAGGTGTCGTCCAAGTTAGATAGTCGGGTCATCCTCGATGTCTCCGGAGCCGACAAGTTGGTGGGTAAGGGGGATATGCTTTATCTTGCGCCGGGGTCTGCCAAGCTTGAGCGGTCCCAAGGGGCGTTCATCTCGGATGACGAAGTGGAGAATCTAGTGCGTTTTTGTTCCACTCAGGTTGAGCAGAAATTTGAGAAGACGGTGCAGGATCACATCGAAAGTGGCGGGCTCGATGACGATGACGAGGACGTTTCAAGTGCCGACGAGGAGATCGTGCAGAAGTGCATGGAGGTGATCCGCCAGGAGAAAAAGGCGAGCACCTCACTGCTTCAGCGTCGGCTTCGCCTTGGCTATACCCGGGCTGCCCGGATGATGGATATCCTTGAACAGCGTGGCATCATCGGGCCCGGCGAGGGGGCCAAGCCACGGGAAATCCTGATCAACGTCGGCCAGGACGAGGCGTAGCATGGCCGGGACGGTCATGCTACTTCCACGAGTCCTTCAAGGCAACGGTGCGGTTGAAGACGGCTTTTTCCCCGGAGATGTGATCGACGCTGTCGGCGCAAAAGTAACCGACGCGTTCAAACTGGAAGACGTCCCCCGGGTTGGCGCCGGCGAGTGATGCTTCCAGCTTGGCATTGGTAATGACCGAGAGGGAATCGGTGTTGAGGCAGCTCAGGAATCCGCCTTCCGCGGCATCCGGGTTTTCGACGGAGAACAGCCTGTCGTAGAGCCGGACTTCGGCATCCATGGCGGTGGCTGAATCCACCCAGTGGATGGCGGCGCGGCATTTGACGCCTTCGGGGGCGTCCTTGCCGATGGTGTCGGGGATGAATTCACAGCGGATTTCCGTGACTTCGCCGGTGTCGCTTTTCTCAAATCCAGTGCAGGTGATGATGTAGCCGCCGCGCAGTCGGACGGATCGGCCCGGGCCGAGGCGGAAAAACTTGTTAGGCGGCTCCTCCATGAAATCGTCGTGTTCGATCCAGAGTTCGCTGCCGAGGGAAACCTGGCGTGTGCCAGCCTCCTTGTTGGCGGGGTTGTTAGGAACCTCGACCTGCTCGGAGTGGGTGGCGTCGGGCCAATTGGTGATCACGACCTTGAGTGGGTTGACCACGGCCATGCGGCGTTCCGCATTCTGGTTGAGTTCGTTACGGATTTCGGCCTCGAGGATTGCCATGTCGGTGACGCTGTTGAACTTGGTGATGCCGACGCGGTGGCAGAAGCTGCGGATGGCGGCGGGCTGGTAGCCGCGGCGGCGCATGCCGGAGATGGTCAGAAGCCGCGGATCGTCCCAGCCGCTGACGTGGCCTTCACTGACGAGTTGCAGCAGCTTGCGTTTACTCATCACCGTGTAGCTCAGGTTGAGGCGGGAAAACTCGATTTGGCGTGGTTTTGCGGGAACCGGGCAGTTGTCGATAAACCAATCGTACAGTGGCCGGTGGTTTTCAAACTCGAGGGTGCAAAGTGAGTGGGTGATATGCTCGAGAGCATCTTCCAGCGGGTGGGCAAAATCGTACATCGGGTAGACGCACCATTGATCG
>JARFRT010000071.1 GCA_029287105.1 Akkermansiaceae bacterium
GAGCAGCCCCTTGGTAACCAGTCCGGCGAGGCGTTTGCGGATGGTGTTTCGGCTTTGGCCGATCTGTGCTACGGCTTGGGCGACACTCACGCGGCCGGTAGTCTCGACCATTTCGATCAGATCCCGCTCTGCCTGGCTGAGTTGATTGAGCGTTTGGTGCAGCGCATCCACTCTCTTGCCAAGTGCCTTTGTCTGACGGTGGAGCATGAGCAGGAAAAAGCCCAGCCAGGGTTCCCAATCAGTGTCATTGCCGTCTCCGAGCGTCCTTTGCGTGGCCCTGAGAGCTCGATAATAGGCGTCCTTGTTTTGTTCGACGATGGACTCGATCGAGGCGTAGGGCACGTGGGTGTAGCCAGCCCGAAGCAACAGCAGCGTGGTCAGCACGCGGGAGAGTCGTCCGTTGCCGTCCTGAAAGGGGTGGATTTTGAGAAAAACCACCATGTAGGTGCCGATGACGAGCAGAGGGTGGAGGTCGCGGTTTCGTTCGCGTCGGATCAGCCAGGTGGTCAGCTCTTCCATCTCGCCGGGGGTGTCGAAGGGAGGGGTCGTTTCAAAAATGACGCCAATCTCCTTGCCGTCGGCATCGAAGGCGGCGACTCGGTTGGGGAGCGTTTTCCAAGTGCCCCGGTGACGCTCATCCTTGGTGCTGAACTGCAAGAGTACGGAGTGCAGTTGCCGAATATGATTTTCGGTGACGGGCAGTAGTTCGGCGGAATCGAAGACCAGTTCCATGGCGCGTGCGTAGCCTGCGACTTCCTGTTCATCCCTGCTGGCAAAGGATTCCGTCTGCAGCCCGTCAAGAACGGTTTCGACTTCACGATTGGACAAGGCGGAGCCCTCGATCCGGGTGGACGAGCCCACACTTTCAATCGTCGCCGAACGCCGCAGACGCGTCAGCACCTCGGGCGAGAGCCAGGTGATGGCTTTCCAGCGCCCTTTGAATTCGTCGACCTCTGCCAGGAGGCTAACCAGTTTGTGGCTGAGGTGGAGGTTTTCTGGCTCGATCATCATGGTATCCATTAGAGTATCCAATTTTATCCATTTTGCAAGCAGAATCTGTATCCGTATTTATCCATTAATACCCGCAAGCATCCATTTATTGATCCATTTGGATCCAATTCAACCCCCTGCTATATGAAAGCACCATTGCAGATCTGTGAACTACAGGACACACCTTTTATCACTACGCATATGGAGTCATACCTTTTTCCGACCTCCATTCCCCGGCTTGGGTTGCCGAGGGACAGGAGTGTCCCTCCTCCCTAGACCCGCAGAGCGGGTTGAAGTAGGGAGTGTGGACACTCCTGTCCACAAGCGGAGGATATGTGAAGCCGCCAGTCTTACTTGGGTTTGGAGTTTACCCCGATGGGGAATGGTCAGTGACGTGATAGAACACCAAAGCTGAGTCGAGCCTCAGCACTCCACAGAAAACCCCACTCCCCCAGTGAGGCGGAGTGGGGTTGGAATGATGGTTTGTTTTCTGAGGCCGGGTTACTTGCGGCGACGGAAGATGAGTGCGAGTCCACCCAGGCCGAGAAGGGCGGTGGAAGATGGTTCTGGGACGGCGGTGACCGAAATGTTGTCGACCAATGCCCAGCCGCTCCCCGTTGCCCCGGTGAAATCAACCCAGATTTGGGTGCCTGCGGCTAGCGCAGAAACATCCACGGAGCCTGAGCGAGCAGCATCGCTAGTTGTAACGGTTGCGAAACTCACCGTGCTGCCGACTTGGCTAAGGCTGAGCGTATC
>JARFRT010000562.1 GCA_029287105.1 Akkermansiaceae bacterium
TTTTTCTGCCTGCTGGTTACCACCTGCAACGAAAAAAAATCCACCGCCGACTGGGACCAGTCGACACCCGAGGCCCGCGCGACCACTGCCGACTCCGCGCGGCCGACCCCCAAAGCGGCGCAGGCCAAACCCGCGCGACCCGCCACTTCTCCAAAATCGGCAAGTGATTCGGAGGTCCGCTTTCTCGCCTACAATCTCCAGAACTACCTGACGATGCGCCGCTACATCAACGGCAAGGCATCTCAACGGCGCAAGCCGGAACATGAAATTGCAGCCCTCGTCAGCGTCATCAAAAGCGCACAACCAGCCGTCCTCGGAGTTTGTGAAATCGGCAGTGATGCCGACCTTAAGGACCTGCAGACACGACTCCGGACCGCCGGCGTCGACCTCCCCCATAGCCACCGCATCCAGGGTGCCGACACCGTCCGCGCCCTTGCCATCCTCTCGCGCTACCCCATCGTCGACACCGCCGTGCCGGGAAACGTCGATTACACCGTCGATGGCAGGCCTTTTCAAATCAGCCGGGGCATCCTTGACGCGACCATTCAGCTGCCCCAGCGCAAAGTCCGGTTTGTCGGCGTGCACCTGAAATCCAAGCGACCCACCCGGGAAGCCGACCAGGAACTGATGCGCCGCAATGAAAGCTTACTGCTGCGCAAACACATCGATGCGATCCTCGCCGACTCGCCGGATACCCCGGTGCTCGTCTACGGTGACTTCAACGACACCACACGCAGCAAGTCGATATCCACCGTCCGCGGACGCTCCAACAGCCCCAATCGACTGCAAACCATCGATCTCACCGACTCCCGCGGAGAAAACTGGACCCACCACTGGAAACGTGAAGACGTCTACTCACGCTTTGATTATGCGATGGCCACCCCCACGCTCGTCCCCCATATCGACAAACAAGGAAGCCACCTGCTCGATCACGAAGCCTGGGAACTCGCCAGCGACCACCGGGCGCTACTCATACTGATCCAATGAAGGAAAAACCTGGAGCTTCGCCATTGAGAGGATGACGGGATACCAGCCTACTCCAGTGGAGTCGTTGGCGCAGGAGTCTCTTCCCTCCTTTTTTCCACGCCATCCGGCATCCAGTCCGTCTGCATAGGACCCATGTAAGGATCCCCGCTCAGATGGCCGGTTGGATTGTCCAAACAATGCTGCACAACGCGGAGAAACTCAATCTTGTTCACCGTGCCTTTAAACTCTTTCACCATCGTTCCTTGCCTGTAAATACGCATCGTCGGAACAATAGGTATGTTCAAGTCGTTCAGCAACGGGGCATTCCGCTCCGCAATCACCTTCGCCACAAGAACCTTGGCCGGCAGACGCCTGATCGCATCGTCCAATTCCCGTCGCTCGCTCCTCGACTTGGTCGTCATCTCATTTTGAAAAGCGACAATCACCAAACGACCCGGCTCATTAATCACCATCTCAAACTCCTCCCCGTCAACGATCCTTACCTCCGCATAATCACCGCGGATCACCAGACGCTCGATCCCGGTAGCCATCGCCTTGATAAAGACAACGGCCCCGTCACGCATCCCCTTCGACGCAGGGAGCACCAATGCCCCTAACACCAAACAAATGTAAAATATAGCTTTCATTCCCCCAATTCAATATAATGTGGTTGTTTTCAAGTAAACCCTGGGGGGGGCGAATGAACTCGAACCCCAGAATAGGAATATCCCTTATATTTGCAACATCTAAATTATAAATATAGGTATAATAATGCGCCAGCCCTTGTGAATCCTCAGGAATTATTTTTGATTCCCCTCCGATTTCGCCATTTCGCTTGATAATTCGGGCTGCCTATGCCATCTCCCGCGCGCATGGCCGACAAGCGCTTCCAATCCCTCCCCGGTTTCCGCGATTTCACCCCGCGTGACTGCGCGGTCCGAAACTACCTCTTCTCCGTTTGGAGGGACGTGGCGCATCGCTACGGCTTCACCGAATACGAAGCTCCGATCGTCGAGTCCACCGAGCTCTATCTGAAAAAGTCAGGCGGTGAGCTGACCACCCAGCTCTTCCGGTTCGAGGACCAGGGCGGACGCGACATCACCCTCCGTCCGGAACTGACCGCCTCGCTCGCCCGGATCGTCGGCGCCAACCAACGCGATTTTGCCAAACCCCTGAAGTGGTTCGAGATCGGCCCCTGTTTCCGCTATGAGAAACCGCAAAAAGGCCGCGGGCGTGAGTTTATCCAGTTCAATGCCGATATCATCGGCGAAGCCGCCGCCAGTGCCGATGCCGAACTCATCTCGCTCGCCATCGATACCATGATCGGCCTCGGCTTCCAAAAGGGTGACTTCGTCATCCGCGCATCCGACCGCGAATCCTGGTTGTCGTTCTGCGCCGCGAACCACATCTCCGAGCCCGCCGAGTTCCTGCCACTCATCGACCGGCTGGAGAAGCTCAAACCCGAAGTCCTCGATGAACAGCTCGCTGCCTTTGGCGTCACCCGCGCGCAGGTGGACGCCTTTGTCAACAACCCGGAGAACGCATCAGCCGCCTTCAAGGAGATCCAGCAAAACCTCGATGCCCGAGGGCTCGGGGACTTCCTCGAACTCGATCTCACCATCGTCCGCGGCCTTGCCTACTACACCGGTGCCGTATTCGAAATTTTCGACATGAAAAAGTCGATGCGCGCCGTCGCGGGTGGAGGGCGCTACGATGGCCTGCTCGCGACGCTCTCCAATGGCGCGGCCGACCTTCCCGCCACGGGATTCGCCATGGGCGACATGGTCATCCGCAACTTCATCGAGGAAACCCCCAATGCCAAGATGGAGATGGAGGCGTGGATGGCACGCAACCCTGCCTGTGACACCTACGTCGTCATCGCTGATGAATCCCAGCGCGGCAACGCCCTCGGTGTCATCGCCCAACTCCGCAGCGCCGGCATCAGCACCGATTTCCCCATGAGCCAGCTCAATGTCGGCAAACAATTCAAAAAAGCCGAACAATCCGGTGCCCGCTTCGCCCTGGTCATCGGTGCCGAATTCCCCGAAATGCAACTCAAAATCCTCTCGTCCCGCACCGAGGAAACCATCCATCCCAACACCAACGCCGTCGAAGCCATCCAAAAATACCTCGACTCACCCGATGGACCGCTACTTGCCTAGCAAAAAACGCCTCTTGCCCAACCATTACTGATACCACTTCAAATCAAATACTTTCATGAGAACTCATCACTGCAACGAACTCCACCACTCCAACATCGGCGAAACCGTCACCCTCATCGGCTGGGTCAACTCGAACCGCGACCATGGTGGCGTCGCCTTCATCGACCTCCGCGACCGCGAAGGTATCACCCAGTGTGTCTTCCGACCCGAGGAAAATGCCCAGGCTGCCACCCAAGCCAAAGCACTGCGTAGCGAGGACATGATCCAGGTGACCGGCATCGTCGAGGAACGCCCGGAAATCGACGGCAATTCCACCATCAACCCGGATATGGCCACCGGCTCGATCGAAATCTCCGCCAGCCAACTCACTGTCATCAACAAATCCGACGTCCTCCCGTTCCAGCTTGACAAGGAACTCTCAAACGAGGACCTCCGGATGAAATACCGCTTCCTCGACCTCCGCCGCGAACGCATGACCCGCAACCTGCGCCTGCGCCACCGCATCACCCAGTCGACCCGCAACTTCCTCGACGCCGACGGGTTCTGCGAGATCGAAACCCCCATCCTTTCCAAATCCACCCCGGAAGGTGCCCGCGATTTCCTCGTCCCCTCCCGGATGCAACCAGGCTGCTTCTACGCCCTGCCCCAGGCACCCCAACAGTATAAACAATTGCTGATGTGCGGAGGCATCGAGAAATACTTCCAAATCGCCCGCTGCTTCCGCGATGAAGACCTGCGCGCCGACCGCCAACCTGAGTTCACCCAGATCGACGTCGAGGCATCCTTTGTCACCCCCGACGACATGCACGCCCTGATCGAAGGATTGTTGGGAAAAGTTTTCAAGGACACACTCGGTGTCGATATCCCCGCCAAGTTCGACCGACTCACCCATGAGGAGGCCATGAACACCTACGGCTCGGACAAACCCGACCGCCGCTTTGGATACCACCTCACCGAACTCAGCGAGGAGCTCAAGGACTGTGAATTCCGCGTCTTCTCGGGCTCCATCGCCAGCGGCGGCGTCGTCAAAGCCATCAACGCCAAAGGCTTCGCCGGTGCCACCCAGGGGCAAATCGAAAAACTCACCCAGACCGCCATCGAAGCCGGCTCCAAAGGCCTCGCCTACATCCAGGCGCGCGACACCGACCGCTCGACCTGGCGCTCACCCTTCGTCAAACGCATGACCGACGCCGAAGTCGAGGCCCTGCGGGAAAAACTCAACATCGAACCCGGCGACCTCATCCTGTTTGGTGCCGGCGAATGGGAATCCGTCTGCGAGGTGCTCGGCCGCATCCGCCTGGAATGCGCCAACCTCCAGAACATCCTCGAAGGCAATGAGGAGCTCAACTTCCTCTGGGTCACCGAGTTTCCCCTACTTGGATACGACGAGGAGGAGGACAAATGGAATGCCGTGCACCACCCGTTCACCCGCCCGCTGCCCGAGGACGAGGCCAAACTCATCGCCGGCACAACGGCGGAACTCGAGGACGAAAGCCAACGCTACGCCGGCCTCCGCGCTCAGGCATACGATGTCGTCCTCAATGGATACGAACTCGGCGGCGGCTCGATCCGGATCCACGAAGCCGCGCTCCAAAGCGCCATGTTCACTGCGCTTGGTGTCACCGAGGAGGAAAAATCCAGTATGTTCGGCCACATCCTCGACGCCTTCAGATTCGGTGCCCCACCCCACGGCGGCATCGCCCTCGGCCTCGACCGACTCGCCATGCTCGTCTGCGGCGAGGACTCAATCCGCGAGGTCATCGCCTTCCCTAAAAACAACAAGGGAATGGATATCATGTCGTCGTCGCCGTCCACCGTCGATGCCGCCCAACTGCGCGACCTCCGCATTCAGACAACCGTCAAAGAAAAGCCAGACGCTTAACCCGCTTTTCGCCCCACCACTCTTACAGGCGCGACCATCCGGTCGCGCCTTTTTTTTTGGGAGGGGGGGGCGAAACATCCCCCCATTTCCCCTTCAGCATAGTTGGCCTCATGCCTATTCCTCAGCCCGCCCATCGCGACTAACGCCAAGGTCGGCATCAGTTTGCCATTTACAGAGCCAGCAAAGATTCATACATGGAGTAGCCATGAAAATACGTCTGTCCTGTGTGTTTCTGATGTCTGCTTTCGTTCACCTTTGCCTGGGTGCCCCACAAATCGTTGCGCCGGATCACCCCCAAGCGGAAAAACCGGGGGAAACCGATTTCGCCCTCGTCGCCAACGGCTCGGCTGCCGACCTCCTGGTCGACTCTAACGACAGCAAAACAGTAATTCTCGCGACCCGGCTTTTCGCAGAGGACATCGCAAGGGTCAGTGGACAAAAAGCACAGGTCAAGAACGACGCCCAATCGCTTTCCCCGCTCTGCGTTATCGTCGGCACCATCGATCGCAGCAGCACGATCAAGACGCTGGTCAACAGTCAGAAAATCGATGTCAGTGCGGTCAGAGGGAAGTGGGAAAGCTGCCTGATCCAGGTGGTTGACAACCCGGTGCCGGGTGTCAAAAAAGCACTCGTTGTGGCAGGCAGCGACCGCAGGGGCACCGCCTACGGACTGATGGAAATTTCGAAACAGATGGGCGTCTCACCCTGGTATTATTTTGCCGACGTGCCCGTCAAAAAACAAAGCTCGGTCCATATCAATGGCGGACGGCATATCCAGAAGTCCCCCTCGGTCAAATACCGGGGTATTTTCATCAATGATGAAATGTGGGGACTGCGACCGTGGGCGCAGTACACCCATGCACCCGAAGAGGGAAAGGGAATCGGACCCGCCACCCACCGGAAGATTTTCGAACTCATGCTCCGGCTGAAAGCCAACATCCTCTGGCCGGCCATGCATCTGCACACCATCCCATTCAACACCTACCCGGAAAATAAAGTTGTGGCCGATGAATACGGTATCGTCATGGGCGCCTCACACATCGAGCCGATGCTCAGGAACAACATGCCGGGTGCGGAATGGGACAAGGAATACCCTAACGAACCTTGGGACTACGTAAAAAACAAAGCGCATATCTACAAATACTGGGAGGACAGGGTCAAGGAGAACGGGAAGTATGAAAACATGTACACCATGGGCAAACGGGGCAAGGATGATGAAGCGGGCTCCGACATCACCGTAAAGGTCCTGGAAGAAATCTTTGCCGACCAAAGAACCATCCTGCAGAAGTGGGTCAACAAGGATGTCACCCAAGTCCCCCAGGTGCTGATCCCCTACACCGAAATCCTCGGTCTCTATAACCAGGGCATGAAGGTGCCCGATGACATGATCATCTGCTGGCCCGATGACAATTTTGGCAACATCCGGCAGCTACCTAACAAAAAAGAACAACGACGATCCGGCGGCTCCGGCATTTACTATCACTTCCAATGGCTCAACGGCGCGACAACCGCCTACCCATGGCTCTACACCACGCCACTGGCACTGACATGGTCGGAGATGAAAAAGGCCTACGACTACAACGTCCGCGACCTGTGGATTGTTAATGTCGGCGACATCAAGCCGGCCGAAATCGGGATGGAATACTTCATGCAGATGGCCTGGGATATTTCCGGCTTCCAGTCAAACAACCCGTCCGGATTCCTCAAAGACTGGGCGACACGTGATTTCGGCAAACCTTATGCGGGCCGGATTGCCGCGATCATGAGCAAGCATTATGAACTGGGCTATGCACGCCGACCCGACAACATGGTGATGTATAAGGGCAGAACCAATAAGTACAGCTACGATTGGTTCAGCACTTCTAACTACAACGACGAAGCCCAACAAAGGATCGACGCCTATGACAAGCTCATCGAGGAAACCGACGCCGTTTATGCCTCGCTTCCCGACTCCATGAAGGACGCCTTTTTCCAGATGGTCGTTTACAATGTGAAGGGTGCGGGGCTGCAAAACAAAAAAGCCATTTACGCCCAGAAGTCGCACGCCTATGGCCTGGAAAAACGGGCCAGTGCATCAACCTACGCAGCCATGGCCCAGCAGGCGGAAAATGATATCTACGCGCTGATCAACCACTACAACAAGGAACTGGTAACCGTGGGTGCCAAGTGGGACCACATGGCCTCCCAACCCGGACCGTGGGGCGCGCAGTGGCAGCAGTGGGCGATGCCTCCCCTGAGCACCTACACCGCCAATGGCAGCCCCGCAATGAAACTCACCCCCGAGGGTGGCGAACCCTCAGAGCTTCCCGCCCTCAGCGTCTTCAACAACGATCGACGTTTCATCGACCTCTATAATACAGGCAACGGCGTGGTTTATTGGTCGGCGGATGTTTCCCACGACTGGATCAAGCTGAGCAAGTCGTCGGGCGCCATGCACGGCGAACAACGGCTCTGGGTAGGCATCGACTGGGCCAAGGCGCCCCAGGGCAAAGACACCGCTGGCACCATCACCTTCAACTGGACATCGACCGCCACCGACAAGGGAACCCCCTACACGGTCAAGCTCAGTGTATTCAACCCGGCCAAGCCCTCGCTTGACGCCGTCAGAGGGTTTGTCGAAAGCAATGGCTACCTCTCCATTGAGGCCGAGAACTACTCGAGAAAAACGGATCAAAAGCATGCCTCGTGGAATATCCTCGAGGGGCTCGGACGCTCGGGTGATTCGATCACCATCCTGCCAACCAACATCCCCAGCCACGTCGCCACGGATGAAATTGTCAGCCAGTCACCCGCCCTGGAATATGACCTGTATACCTTTTCCAATGGCGAGTTCCCCATCGATTTCAACTGCATCCCGTCCAACCCGATCAACGCCGATTACCAGTTGCGTCTGGCCATGGCCGTCGATAACGACCCGCCCGTCATCGTCTCCCATCGGGTCTCGAGAAGCGTGATGGACAACCTGATGAAACTTCAAGGCAGGCTGCATTTCAAAAAAGAAGGCCGGCACACACTGAAGATATGGATGGTCGACCCCGGCCTGACGATCGATAAAATCATCATCAATACCGGCGGCGTCAAAGACTCGTACCTCGGGCCACCCGAATCGGTTTACCACAATCGCGAATTACCGAAGAAGTAAGCCGTTCCTCGTTCTACACGGGCACTCGCGATCACGCCTGGCTTGTTTTCGGGGAGAACCGCAACACGTGGCACAAATACACGCCGCCCCCCAGCAACACCAGGGCGCCGAACTGATGCAGCGCTGCCAGTGAAACCGGCACATGGAAAATCAGGGTGAACACGCCAAGGACAAACTGGATCATCACCACCAGCAGCAGGAAATCAAAGCCATTGCGCTGCCTCGCATTCAAGACCGTGCGCCGTGACTTCCACCACATCGCGCCAATCATGATCAGCACAAAATAAGCCGTGATCCGGTGGATAAACTGAATCGCGATCCCATTTATCAGCACACTGTGCCCCATTCCCGGCGGCACCCAGTATTCCCCCATTTTGGGAAAGGTGTTAAACATGTATCCCGCCTTCAACCCCGCCACCATCGCCCCCAATGCAACCTGAAACATCACCAGGAACAACAAGCCGAGCGAGACCTTGCGGAACACACCCTCTTTCTCCTTCGCAGGACAGCCGTCGCGGAAATGCAAGCCCTGCCACAGCGTCGCGCCAAACAGCAAAAACGCCAGACTCAGATGCGCCGTTAATCGGTAATGGCTGACATGCGGATCCTTCACCAAGCCGCTCTTCACCATGTACCACCCCAACACCCCCTGAAGCCCGCCCAGCACAAACAGCAACAACAACTTCCATGCTTGCCGGCCGGTCACTTTCCGCCGAATCACAAAATACAAAAATGGAATCAAAAAAACAAACCCGACCGCGCGCCCAACCAGCCGATGCACGTACTCCCACCAGAAAATCGACTGAAACTCGGCCATACTCATCCCCGCATTCACAATCCGATACTCCGGCGATTGCTTATACTGTTCAAACACCACCTGCCACTGCGCCTCGTTTAACGGCGGCACCGTGCCCATCACCAAATCCCACTCCGTGATCGACAGACCTGAACCCGTCAATCGCGTCAACCCGCCAATCACCACCATCAGGGCAATCACCGCAGCACATACAAACAACCATCGCGCCACCTGCCGTTGCGATCTCTCATTTACCTCTGCCATGTGCCACTCCATACACCCGCTTCCTTAAACTCCAAGTTTTAAACTCTAAACTCCAAATACCAAAAACAAAGACCGGCTCCTTCACCTATCCTCCGCAGTGGACAGGAGTGTCCACGCTCCCTACCCCCCCGCTTCGCGGGCCGCAGGCCTAGGGAGGAGGGACACACTCCTGTCCCTCGGCAACCCAAGCTCTTCCGTGTATTCAGTGTTTTCCGTGGTTCCCAACCGAAGCAGCAACCCAGCCCCCTACCGATGGTTCTCCACCGTCGGCGGCGTTGTATTCCCCGATGCCTGCAATTCCAAGGCCTCCGGATACTCGCGGTAATGCTCCCGCACCGCCCGCGCCACCACCCGCTTGACATCCACGTCCACCTGGCTCCTTGCCCCACCAGCTTCCCCATCAGGCAGGGCATCAAGCAAGCGGTCGAGCAGCTTTTCCTGGGGCGCAGGCAACCTGTCCCGCCACGACGCCAGCAACGCCTTATCCACATGAGACGGCAACGACCCCATGATACCGACATCGTTCTGGTCATGCACTAACAACCCGGAGGTTGTCCCCCGGTCCAACGTCAGCACCTGGAAAAAATACAGGGTGTGGTAGGCGAGTTGTGCCGCCCTTGCCGACGCGGAAATCTCCGAATGAGTAACGATCTCATGGCGCAGAATTGACAAATAGGTATCGGTCACCGCCCGTCCCAGCGCGTCAGCCAGATCCCGGTCGGCCTGCGCATCGTCCGTCTTATAACCTTCCAGGTAGAAATGCGCCACACCACGGTGCCGTGCCAGTGCCGGGATATAAAAATACCGTTCGCCCTGCGCTGCCGCCTCCTTATACTGAGCCGGTGCCACCCGCTGCAAACACTGCCGGAATTCCGCCGTATCCGCCTCATTCTCAATCGACGGATTCAAATCAGCCATCATCCGCCAGTACCCCCCGCCCCCCTTCATCTCGGTCCAGCTGATATGCATGTGCATCGACGGCGCATGCGGGTTGCGCGGGTGGATGATCGTCGATAGTGCCGTCGCCGACCCCAGCTTCTTCTCGGGCAGGTCATCATAATGAATCTGGGAAACATTCACCGATGCCCGGTCGAAAGCCTCATTGTCCCCGCTCGAAAAACGCTTGCCGCCACCGTGCCGCCCCTCGTCCCTCAGCCACGATGCCTTCTCAAACCGTACCCCGGCAGCGACATCCTCAAGACCCGCGACCAACAAGGCCTGCAGCCCCGAAACAAGTTCCATCGCCCTCTGCGCATCTGATAAGCCTGACATCGCGCCAAACTAAACAGTCCCCCCACACACTGCAACCTCCATTACAGCCCGCAGCACAACCTGCCTGCCCGCCGAAAGCCTCGCGCGAAGGCCAGGTGTCCCGGTCCCATTCATCCCAACCGGCACAGCCAGACTCCCAGACTCCCAGACTCCCAGACTCCCAGACTCCCAGACTCCGAGACTCCGAGACTCCCAGACTTCAAGACTTCAAGACTTCAAGACTACCGACTACCGACTTCCTATACCGACTCGGCGTCTGACGATACGCGGATTTAAAATGGCGGTTGAAATTCGCCAGGTTGTTAAACCCTGAGTGAAACGCGATATCCGCCACCGTCCGGTCGGACTCCAGCAAACTCCTGGCCGCCCGTGCCAGCCGGAGCTTGACCAGATAATCCTGAAAATTCATTCCGAGGTGCTGTTGGAAAAACCGGCTCAGCGACTGAGGATGCAGCGCCGCCACCCTCGCCGCATCCGCCAGAGTCACCGGCTCACGCCATTGCTCATCGAGAAAATTCAGTACGCGCTGCAAGCGCTCGATTTTCTGGATCTTCATTGGCTCCGCATAAACAATGCTCGCAAGACTTTGGCGCCCGCCATCCTCACTCAGGGTGTGCAACAGAGCGATCAATCGCAGCAGTTGCTGCGGACCATCGGGCGAGCGAAAAATCCGCCGGATCTGCCCGAGCGCGGCCCGCGTTGTGGTCGCGGAAAAGGTCAGCCCCCGACCGGCCTCATCGAGCAAACGATCAATCTTGGAAAATTCCGCCAGCTTAAAAAAATCCGGGCCAAACAGGTCGCGTTTGAACTGGATCACCTTCGCACGCGCACGACCGCGCTGCCAACTCCGGTAATGATGTGGCACATTCGCCCCGACCAGCACCAAATCCCCACGCTCAAATGCCGCAATCGAATCACCCACCTGCCGTTGCCCCTCGCATTCCACAATCCAGGTGAGCTCAATCTCCGGATGAAAATGGTAATGATGATCAAACTCGGGCAAATCAATATCCAGACAGGTCAATGAACGACCATGCAGCGGCTGGATATTTTCTAGGGTCGGCTTCATCGGTGAATTGTTCTCGGAAAAAATGCACGATTGAATAGAAAATGTGAAGAAAATATCGTATCTGGTGATTCTTCCATTAGTAAGACCCGCCAAAAATTGATATGATCCGAACTTCCCCACGAGTCCCGCACGACGCAGCATTCACTTCAACGACCCAACAAACCCTCCCGCCTATCACCATGCCCAGGATCACCTTTATCACCTCCGACGGAACAGCCACCGTTGTCGAAAACGCCGATGGCACCGTGATGGAAATAGCCACCGAAAACAGTATCGCCGGCATCGAAGGTGCCTGCGGCGGCGTCTGCTCGTGCGCCACCTGCCACATCCACGTCCAACCCGAATGGATCGATCGCGTCGGGCCACCGGATGAAACCGAACGGGATATGCTCGAATTCGAAGAAGCGACCCACCCCGGAAGCCGCCTCAGCTGCCAAATCGAACTCACCCCCGACCTCGACGGCCTCACCGTAGAAGTCGCCCCACTCCAATAAACGCAGCCCCCCCTCCGACTCCCCGACTCCCCGACTCCCCGACTCCAAGACTCCAAGACTCCAAGACTCCAAGACTCCAAGACTCCAAGACTTCAAGACTTCAAGACTTCAAGACTTCAAGACTTCAAGACTTCCCGACTTCCCGACTTCAAGACTCCAAAACCCATGTCCCAGTGCCCCTACCACGATCCGTTTAAAGATGCCCGCGAGAAGAGCGCCGTGCTTCCGACCCAGTTCGACGGCGACCCGGTGCCGATGATTCTCGGGCTCAAAGACGTCCGCAAGGCCGCCCGCGACTTCAAGACCTTCAGTTCCAACGCCCCGTTCCGCATCCCGATCCCAGCCGAGCAGGATGTCCGTAGCGTGCGCCAGTTCCCGCTCGAAGTCGACCCGCCGGACCACACCGACTACCGGAAAATCGTCGAACCCTTTTTTAAGCGTCCGACCCAACCGGAATACATCACCCGGGTCGAAAACCTGGTCGGCGAACTTCTCACCGACGCCTGTCAGCGCGATTCGATCGAGATCGTCCGCGAGTTTGCCATCCCGTTGCAATCGCGTGCACTGACCTACCTGCTCAACATGCCCGAATCCGAGGCCGACGTCTGGATCCAGTGGGGCACCCACGTTTTCCGCGACCAAAGCGGCGTTTCCAAAGGTGCCGAGATGGAAGCCTACTGTAACCAACTCCTCGACGCCGCCGCCGCCAACCCGGGTGACGACTTCTTCTCCGCCCTGATCCAGGCCGAGTTCCAGGGCCGCCGCCTGACCCGCGATGAAATGCTCGGCTTTGCCAACATCACCTTCGCCGGTGGCCGCGACACCATCATCAACACCGTCGCCGTCGTTATCGCCTACATCGCCGAACACCCGGAGGCGCTCGACGCCCTGCGTGAAAATCCCAAAATGGTGCTGACCGCCACCGAGGAGTTGATCCGCTTCACCACCCCGCTCACCCACATCGGCCGCGTCTGCCCGGTCGATACCGACGTCCATGGCGAAACCGTCAAGGCCGGCAACCTGGTCTCCCTCTGCTGGGCGTCCGCCAACTTCGACGAAAGCATCTTCGACGCCCCGGAGGAGGTCAAACTCGACCGCAAACCGAACCCGCACATCGCCTTTGGCAACGGCGCCCACAATTGCCTCGGCGCCCCCCACGCGCGGCTGCTCGTACGCACCCTGCTGCGCAAACTCTGCGAACTCACCTCGTCGACGCAACTCATCGAAGCCACGCCGAAGGTGGAGAAGGAAGCCGACTACGAACGCCAAAACGCCTACGAATCGCTGACCGTACAGATCTCCGGCCCATAACCGTTAGCAAACAAACCCAACCGCCCCCTTGATTCATCCCCAGATTCCTGTAAAACCCACCTGAACGCTCAAACCAAGTAACATCAACCCATTATGACCACGCAAGACACCTGCTGCACCATCGTCCCCTACTTCAACGTCCAGGACGGCCAACTTGACACCTTCAAAGCCCTCTGCACCCGACTCATCAGCCAAACCCAGGAAGAACCGGGGTGCCTCTACTACGGCTTTAGCTTCGCCGGGAACACCGTCCACTGCCGCGAAGGCTACGTCAATGCCGATGCCCTGCTCACCCACATCCAGGCCGTTGGCCCGATGATTGAGGAAGCCCTCGAGATCTCCGAGATCGCACGCCTCGAAGTCCATGGTCCCGAGGCTGAACTCGCCCAACTCAAAGAAGCCCTCGCCGGTCTCAACCCGCAGTACTTCGCCCTCGAATGCGGGTTTCGCCGGTAGATCCCGGCTGCCTCGTCAATCCGGACACCAGAAACAAAAAAAGCCCGGCTCGCATCAAAGCAAGCCGGGCTTGGATTTAAATCGATTCAATTCTGAATTAGAATTGAACAGCGGCTCTCACACCGAAGATGAATTCGGAATCTTCTGCAAGACCAGGCACAAGGGCGGAGGCATCGAGAGCGTCGAATCCTTCGCTATAGGTAACAAAAGGAGTGACGGTCAGGTTATCAGTAGCCTGGAATGGAAGACCCACAGTGATGTAGGCGTGGTTCCAGTCGCTACCGGTTCCAATGATGTTGTCCCAGTAGTCAAAGGAGTATGAGACTCCCACCGTGACATCAACCTTGGCTGTTTCGCAAAGATCCCATGCCATGTTCCAGCTGAGCTCGGCATAAGTGCCGTCAAGCAGCCCGATATCATGGACAATGCTAAGGTTCAGGTTACCATCTGTCAGCGGGCACTTGGTGCCGATGTTCAGATAGATCTCATCGGTGTCAAGGCCACTGATCAATGCATTACTCAGCTCCTGATACTGGTAGCCCAGCTCAAGGGTGTAACATTCAGCCGTGTAACGAAGACCTGCGCGATAACGGTTGTGGTCGACGCTGGTATCGGTCAGGGTGTTAATGTTAGCCCCTGCTACCAATGACACCTGGTCATTCAACCCGTAACTCAGGTCAAGTGCGGTATCAAATGTGTTGTCCGTGTCAGCACCATTGAGAAGGAGCCCCGCGGCATCCGAGAGGATTCCGTTTGCACCACGGTAGTTGAACTGACTGTTGTAGGTAAGGCTAAGTTCACCTTCGAGTCCGGCGTAGGCTGGGGCGGCAAGCGCGATGGCTGCGGCTCCTGCAATCATTGTTTTTTTCATAGTTTGTCTGGTTATTGGGTTGGTTGTTGTTATCAAACAAGAAGGATTTCCTGCTCAATTACGAAGCGTCTAATTGCTAGTTAGACAACTTACAACTCTCACTGTGACGTTTTCGTCACATTTTTCAAGACAAAACTTAAGAAATGTTGATTATCTACATCCCCTATCAACCTGCCAGTTCATTCAAAATCGTGTTGGCGGAGGGGATGATGTTGCCATAACGGTGGGTGGTTTCACTAACAGCCTGCTCGCGCAGGCAGGCGAGGAGTTCAAGTCGGCCATTGGCCAGTGGGGTGGCGGTGATGGTCTGGAGGAATGCATCGTTAGCCGCCCTCTGGAGTTCGGTGTCGGGTGACAGGACACGGAGGATCCCGTAGTTAGAAGCGCAGGCCGGGAGTCGCGCGATGAGCGTCTCCTGACTTTCCTCGATCACGGGGCAGGGCAATGCCTTGGTGAGGTCGTTCTGTTGTTCCACGCTGATATCGATCTCGGTACCGCAGGTTGCCGCGGCCAGGCAGACCTGGGCAAGTTGCAGGTCGCTCATCCCCGAAGCGCGCAGGAGGATGCGGCCGTGGGCGCGGTAGCGGAAGTGGTTGCTCTCCCCGTGGAGCTGTGACGGGTCGTGTTCGATGGAGAACTCGTCCTTCCACCAACGGGCGTAGCTACCGGCCGAGGCTTGCAGGGCTGCCACCTGTTCGGGCAGGGATTTGGACACACAGTCCAGAAGAGGTTCGACCGTCGTGCTGACGCTTTCCGTTTCCTTGGGAAGGTCATCTTCCGACCACGTCGCCATGAGCGCAACGTAGTTCGGCCCGCCCGCCTTGGCAGCGGGGCCGAAGCAGGATTTCTTCCATCCGCCAAACGGCTGGCGCTGCACGATGGCACCGGTCGTGCTGCGGTTGATGTAGGCGTTGCCCACTTCCACCCGCTCGCGCCAGATGGCGATCTCGCGGGCGTCAAGGGTATGGATGCCTCCGGTGAGACCGAAGTCCGAGCCGTTTTGAATACGGATGGCGTGGTCGAGGTCGTTGGCACGGACAAGACCGAGCACCGGACCAAAACACTCGGTGTGGCGGTACCAGCTGTCGGGTGCGACGCCGAGTTTGATGCCGGGCGACCAGAGGCATGGGTTGTTATCGATCATGGCCGGCTCCAGCAACCAGGTCTCGCCATCATCAAGGGTCGTCAGACCGCGCTCGAGGTCGGCGTCCGGCTTGTGGATAACCGGGGTGACGATGGATGCGGGGTCCGAGGAGGGGCCGACCTTCAGGCTGGCGGCGGCGTCTCGGAGTTGGCGCATGAACGAGGGGTCGTCATAGAGGTCGCCCTCGATGATGGCCAGTGAGGCGGCCGAGCATTTCTGGCCGGCGTGGCCGAAGGCGCTCTTGACGAGGTCCTTCACCGCCTGGTCGGGGTCGGCGGCCGAGGTGATGACCAGCGAATTTTTCCCGCTGGTTTCGGCAAAGAGCCGCATTTCAGGTTTCCAGTCCTGGAACATGCGCGCGGTGGCGTAACCGCCGGTCAGGATGACGCCCGACGTCCGGTCATCGCTGATGAGTTGCTGGCCGGCACTGCGGTCGGCGCACATCACGAACTGCAGCACCTCTTTCGGGATCCCGGCTTTCCAGAGCAACTTCACCATTTCCCAGGATGTCAGCACCGCCTCGGAGGCAGGTTTAAGAATCACGGTATTTCCCGCCATCAGCGCCGCGAGCACACTGCCGCAGGGAATGGCAAAGGGGAAGTTCCACGGAGGCGTAACCACGATGGTTCCGAGTGCCTTGCTCCGCGTGCCATCAAAAAATGCCGGATTGCTCATGCTGTCGGCATAGTAGTTGGCGAAGTCGATGGCTTCGCTGACTTCACCATCGGCTTCGGGTGCCGCCTTGCCACCGTCCAGCATGGTGGCGGCGATGCATTGTCCACGGGCATTGGCGAGTTCAACTGCCACCTGTTTGAGGATCATGCTCCGCTCATCGATGCTCCGGGCCTCCCAGGCGGGTTGGGCATCGACGGCGCACTGGAGAGCGCGTTCAATGCCATCGGCATCGGTGCCACTGAACCGGTAGGCCTCGTTTTCCGGGCAGGACGGGTCACGCC
>JARFRT010000571.1 GCA_029287105.1 Akkermansiaceae bacterium
TTGGCGTTGGCGATCGCCGCCTTGCCGCGCAAGGCGAGCGCTTCGGGCGACCCGATGGCTTCGAGCGCTGCATCAACCTTGGTATCAACGCGGCTGACGAAGAAAGATGCTACTGATGCGACCCCGGCCGGATTCGAGTTCACTCCGAGTCCGCGCAAATATGCGGTCGCCACAGCCTCATAATCAGCGAGCGAAAACATGAGGGTCGCATTGACGTTGATACCTTCACCAATGAGCTTTTCGATGGCTGGAATGCCTTCCGGCGTGGCCGGCACCTTGATCATCAGATTCGGCCGTTCCACCGTTTTCCATAAGCGTTTTGCCTCCTCCACCGTGCCCGCCGTATCACGAGCGAGATGCGGTGACACCTCGAGGCTCACAAAGCCGTCGCCACCTCCCGCCTCGTCCCACACCGGACGCAGAATATCGGCGGCTCTCCGGATATCTTCGATGGCCAGCGCCTCATAAAGGGCGACCGTGGTCATTTCGGGATCGTCGGCGAGCAAGCTGGAGACGTCGTCGTCGTACGGACCGCCCCCTTCGATCGCCTTCTGGAATATCGAAGGGTTCGAGGTCACCCCGCGCACCCCGTCATCCGTGACGTAGCGAGTGAGTCCTCCTCCCGTTAGGAGATCGCGCTCGATAAAATCCAACCACACCGCCTGTTGTTGTTCCTGCCACAATTGCCGTAATGGATTCATTGGGCCTCCAGCCCCGCGTCCGCTTCCGCGTCCGCGCCCGAAAACTGCGCCGGTCAACAGACAGGCGCTATGAATTCTCCCTCACCAACTCTACCGCCTTCTCGACAACAGCCTCGACGGTGATACCCAATCGCGCCGCTGCCTCCGCTCCCGGCGCCGATGCGCCAAAACGGTCGATGCCGATCACCGCCCCGTTGTCGCCGACGAGGTCCCGCCAGCCCAGGGTCACACCCGCTTCCACCGCAACGCGCGGGACCGCCGGTGGCAGCACCCGCCGACGGTAGTCCTCGGACTGCTCGGCAAACAGTTCCCATGACGGCATCGAGACCACCCGCGCCTCGATTCCGCGATGCGCAAGCTCGGCGGCAGCGTCGATCGCCAGGTTAACCTCGCCCCCGGACGCGACAATGACAGCCGCCGGCAGCCCGCCTGCGGCATCGGAAAGAACTTAGGCGCCACGCGCAACACCCTCTGTGGCGATCTCACGAGCCTTCTTCAGAACCGGCAACCCCTGCCTGCTGAGCAGCAGGGCAGTCGGCCCGGCTGTGCGCTCGAGGGCCAGCGACCACGCGGCGGCCGTCTCGTTGGCATCGGCGGGCCTGAGCACTACGAGACCCGGGATCGCTCGCAGGGCCAAAATGTGTTCGACTGGCTGATGGGTAGGACCATCCTCACCCACCCATATCGAGTCGTGAGTAAATACATAAACCACCGGCTGCTCCATGAGTGCCGCCAATCGAATTGCGGGCCGCAAATAGTCGGAGAACACGAGGAACGTCCCACCAAACGGCCGCAGACCACCGTGGAGTGACATTCCGTTGAGCATGGCACCCATGGCATGCTCGCGAATCCCGAAATGAAGGTTGCGATGGCCAAGTGAGTTTGCCTGCACAGCCCCGCCCTCGGTGATGAAAGTCTTGTTCGAGGGGGCGAGGTCCGCTGAACCTCCGATCAGCTCGGGAAGTGCCGCCGCGATGGCGTTGATGACGGTGCCTGATGCGCTGCGGGTTGCGATCTTCGCCCCGTCCTCGAAAACGGGCAACGAGGAGGTCCACCCTTCTGGCAGTTTTCGATCGAGACGCCGCTGCAACTCCCCCGCCAGCTCGGGTTCAGCTGCCGCCAATGCTGCCACCGCCGCTTCCCAGTTGCGACGATCCCGGGCCCCACGTTCTGCTGCCTCCCGACAACGCTCACGAACCTCCGAAGGCACCAAGAAAGCCTCTTCTTCCGGCCACCCATAGGCGACCTTGGTAGCACGAACCTCGTCGGCCCCGAGTGGTGCTCCATGGGCCCCGGGTGTGTCCTGCTTCGAAGGCGCGCCATAGGCGATATGCGATCGCACCCGAACAAGAGTCGGCCGGCCATCGCTGGCGACCGCCTGGTCGAAAGATCCAGCGAGGGCATCGAGATCATTGGCGTCGCCGACCTCCAGAACCCGCCAACCATGTGCGACGAAGCGCGCTGGAATATCATCGGAAACCGCTATTTCCGTGCTGCCTTCGATCGTGATTCGATTGTCATCCCAGATCCACACCAGCTTGCCGAGCTTGAGGTGGCCTGCGAGCGCCGCAGCCTCCGCACTCACCCCCTCCATGAGGTCTCCATCAGAACAAAGCACCCAGGTGTGATGATCGACTACGTTGTGGTCCGGTCGATTGAAGATCGCCGCCAGGTGGGCTTCGGCCAGGGCCATACCAACCGAGGTGGCCACACCCTGCCCAAGCGGGCCGGTCGTCATCTCCGCCCCTGGCACCACCTCAATTTCGGGATGGCCGGGAGTCTTTGATCCCCACTGTCTGAAATTCTTGATGTCTTCGAGCCCGAGATCGTAGCCCATCAGGTGAAGCACGCTGTAGAGCAGCATCGAAGCGTGGCCGCACGACAGAATAAATCGGTCGCGATCCGGCCATTTCGGATTTTCGGGGTCGTGCTTGAGGAACTTCGAATAGAGAACATAGGCTACCGCTGCAAGTCCCATTGGCGCACCCGGATGTCCGGAGTTCGCTTGCTCGATCGCGTCCATGGAAAGGGTGCGAATGGTGGTAACGGCGAGCTGATCAACATCGTTGAAATGATGGGTCAAGATGCCTCCTCGAGATGCCTTTTCCGCTTCGCCCGCAGCCTATCATTGCCACTTCAATGCTGCCGATTTGAATTGTCAGAGGTTTTCGAGAATCTGAGATCAGCGGCTGCGGAGTTCGTAGAGGACTTGTTTGGCGACCGCTTTGAGGGTCTCGAAGACCCCGATCCCCTTCGTAGCTACCGCCTCGAACGTTGGCTCGCCCTTAAAATTGAGCAGGCGGTACATGTCATCAACCAGCATTGCGCTTGGAAGATCACGCTTGTTGAACTGCAGCACGTAAGGCACTGTCTTGAGCTCGAAGCCGTTTTCGCTCAAGTTGTCCTCGAGATTGCGAAGGGACTCGACGTTCGCGTCCATCCGCGCCTCTTGCGAGTCAGCCACGAATACCACGCCGTCGACGCCTTTCAGGATCAATTTTCGACTCGCGTCGTAAAACACCTGGCCAGGCACAGTGTAGAGATGAAACCGTGTTTTGAATCCGCGCACGGCACCAAGATCAAGCGGCAGGAAGTCGAAGAACAGGGTCCGATCGGTCTCCGTTGCGAGTGATATCAATTTGCCCTTCTGCTGAGGGTTGGATTTCTCGTAAATGTACTGGAGGTTGGTGGTCTTTCCGCACAATCCAGGACCATAGAAAACGATCTTAACG